>CAMLNH010000076.1 GCA_946481355.1 uncultured Curvibacter sp. | reverse complement strand
AGAACGTCTTCAACGTGGTCTCGCTCAAGAGCGCCAACATCCGCAAGCCCGCGGACCTCAAGGGCAAGAAGATCGGTGTCTACAGCCTGTCCAGCGGCACGCTGGCCAACCTGCAGTTGCTGCTGAACCAGGCCGGCCTGAGCAGCAAGGACGTGACCATCGTCGTCACCGGGCTGCTCAACTTCGCGCCGCTGATGCAGGGCCAGGTGGATGCCACCGCCGCCACCGACACCGGCCTGCTGGTGGCGCGTGCGCGTGGCGTGGGCGAGGTCAACGTGATGGAAGTGCGTGATTCGCTCAATCTTTCCAGCGACCTTTTCGTGGTGCGCGAAGAGACCTACCAGAAGCGCAAGGACGTGCTCAAGCGTTTCCTCGCCGCCTACCGCGACAGCGCGCAGTGGATGATCGATCAGCCGGAAGAGGCAGCCAAACTCGCCGTCAAGCGCGCCATCAACGGCCAGAACGAGGCCGTGAACCTGGAAGTGATCAAGCTGCGCAACGCCACCAGCGTCTCGCCGCTGACACAGCAGAAGGGCCTGGGCGCGATCGACGTGGAGATGCTGCAGAAGGGCGCCGTGGCCTGGAAGCAGATCGGCTTGATCGAGCGTGATCTGGACATGAAGGCCGTGGTGAGCCAGGACCTGCTGCCGCCTAAGAAGTGATCATGAAATTCCAGGGTCAGGTCATCCTCGTCACCGGCGCCAGCCGCGGCATCGGCGCGGCCATCGCGCGCGCCTTCGCCGCCGAGGGCGGCTTCGTGGTCGTCAACTACCTGCGCAACGAGGCAGCCGCCGAAGCCGTGGTGGCCGACTGCAAGGCCGCCGGTGGCGACGCCTGGGCGATCCGCGCCGACGTGAGCGACGCGGCCCAGGCGCAGGCCATGGTGGCGCAGGTGCAGGCCGAACTGGGTCGCATCGACGTGCTAGTCAACAACGCCTTCGCGCCCTACCGCTTCGACCCCGAGCAGCGCAAGCGCTACTGGGAAACCGATTGGGCCGACTACCAGGCGCAGTTCGAGGGCGCGGTGCGCACCACGCACTTGGTGACCCAGGCTGTGCTGCCCGGCATGCGCCAGCGCGCGCAGGGCAGCATCGTCAACCTCGCCAGTGACCTGGTCGAGCGGCCCGTGGTGCCTTATCACGACTACGCCACCGCCAAGTCCGCGCTGGTGGGCTTCAGCCGCAACCTCGCGGCCGAGCTCGGGCCGCTGGGCATCCGCGTGAACTGCGTGGCACCGGGCCTGGTCTACCCGACCGACGCAAGCCGCGCCACCAAGGAAGACGTGAAGGAAGCCATCGTGGCCCAGACGCCGCTGCGCCGCATCGCGCGGCCCGAGGACGTGGCCGGCCCCGTGCTCTTCCTTGCTTCGGACTGGAGCCGCTTCATGACCGGCCAAGTGCTCTTGGTGGACGGCGGTTTGGTCATGAAATGACCTGCGCGGGGTGTAGGGCAGGGGCCTTCACCTAAACTTGCGCCATGTCAGACAGCGCGCCTCTCATCCTCGGCATCGAATCCTCCTGCGACGAAACGGGCGTGGCCCTGGTCGAGTCGCAGGGCACGGACGTGCCCCGGCTGCTCTCGCACGCCCTCTACAGCCAGATCGAGATGCACCAGGCCTATGGCGGTGTGGTGCCTGAACTGGCCAGCCGCGACCACATCCGGCGTGTGCTGCCGCTGACCAACCAGGTCATGACCGAGGCGGGCAAGTCGCTGAAAGACGTCGACGTGGTGGCCTACACACGCGGCCCGGGCCTGGCCGGCGCGCTGCTGGTGGGCGCGGGCGTGGCCTGCGCACTCGGCGCGGCCCTGGGCAAACCGGTGCTAGGCGTGCACCACCTCGAAGGCCATCTGCTTTCGCCTTTCCTCAGCGTCGATCCGCCGGAGTTTCCCTTCGTGGCCCTGCTGGTCTCGGGCGGCCACACCCAGCTCATGCGCGTGGACGGCGTGGGCCGCTACGAGATCCTGGGCGAGACCATCGACGATGCCGCGGGCGAGGCCTTCGACAAGTCAGCCAAGCTCATGGGCCTGGGCTACCCCGGTGGCCCCGCGCTGGCCAGGCTGGCCGAGCAGGGCGACGGCGCAGCCTTCAAGCTGCCACGGCCGCTGCTGCACAGCGGCAATCTCGACTTTTCCTTTGCCGGCCTCAAGACCGCGGTGCTCACCCAGGCGCAGCGCCTCGGGAATGAACTCGAAGCACGCAAGGCGGACCTGGCCGCATCCACCCAGGCGGCCATCGTCGAAGTGCTGGTGAAGAAGTCACTTGCCGCACTGGATCAGACGGGCATGAAACGCCTGGTCGTGGCTGGCGGCGTAGGGGCCAACAAGCTGCTGCGCGAGCAGCTCAATGCGGCGTGCATGAAACGCAAGGTGCGCGTGCACTACCCCGAGCTGCACCTCTGCACCGACAACGGCGCCATGATCGCCATGGCCGCCGCCATGCGCCTGCAGGCGGGTCAGCAGGAAGCCACCCGCGCCTACACCTTCGAGGTCAAGCCGCGCTGGCCGCTGGATGCGATCAGTCAGTCGGTTTAAGTTGCGGGTTTTGTCGGTTTTTCATGGTTTGTCCGATGAGGTAAATCGGTGGAACGCCTATATATTTCAAGCACTTAAATCGAGAAACGGGAGGCGCCATGAACTTTGTTATACCGACAGATTTGCGGCCTATATCAAGTTTCACGCGTTAAGCGCAATGCGCACTACCCTTTCCGCCAGAAAGTACAAGCAACTCGCACTCGAGTCGTTGCGAAACTCACTGCGTCTACTGAAAGACGCGATGTCACTATATGAGATTGGTTCATACCCAAGTGCATTTCAGCTTGCTGTCCTTTCCATGGAAGAGTACGCAAAGGCACGCTGGGTCGATCACATCTACTATGAATCGTTGACCAACACAGGTCTTCCTTGTGCGAAGCTTGAGCAGGAATTGCTGAATCTGATGTACTCGCACACTGAGAAACATGGAGCATTTCTTTGGGAATACTTTGATTTTTCACCGAACCTCTTACGTGCAGCGAGAGAAGGACAGCTTGAGCGCAGGAAGCAAGCTGCTACGTATGTCGGTCTGCCAAAGACACGTAAGCGAGTGAATGTCAGCGCACGTATCTCGTTGCCAAACTCCATCAAACAGGCTGACGCCAAACAAATAATCTCCATAGTCGCCAAAGAAATCAAAGATGTTTACCGACTTCTTGAGAAGAACGATCAGTACTTCGGTATCGAATCCCTTGATGACGTGATCACGTCGCACGAAGCAATGTTTGTTTTCGCATGGCGCCACAGGTCGGGTCTCAAGTCGCCAAGGTTTCGCCCGCTACACGGGCTTAAACCCATCAAGGCAAAAGATGCCAAAGTCGCCTAACCCTTGCGCCGAGAGGACGCGTCCCGACAGGCCTAGTCGGGCCTCGCAGAAATACCTTCGATACTCGCACGGCAATAAGCGCTCGTCAGCGTGACGAATCAGCGTTGAGCGTGGCGCGTGGTGGTTACCAGAGTCTCTTTTAAGATCGCGTCAGGTGAGAAGCAGTCAGGAAAGGAGTTCTCTGTGGCCGCAAATGTTCAGCATGCCGATGCACTTGCTCTTGTTGAGCATCTTGAGAAGCACATCATCGAGCGTGCCGACTTTCACATGACCTACTCCGACGCTGCTGCGGTCTTGGGACGAGCTGCGGCGAAGGATGGCCGGCATATCGGGCAAGTTACCTCAAGAATTGATGCGGCTTGCTTCTATGCCAAAACCCCATTTCTTGCCATGCATCGTGTCCGCGAAACTCATGGTGGTGGCATCAACTCACGCTCGTTTCAGAGTGACTTGTGGAGTCCACACACCACCGCCCTTGTCGCACGTGCTGAGGCGCAAGTTTGGAGTGCCGAGGACTTCAAGAACATCAAGCGGGCGCTTCATAGTCTCGGCGACGATGCTGCGACGCTTCTATGGAAGCGAATCGAAGGGTTCGGAGAGAAGGGAGTCCAAAAAGCACTGGGTCAATCTGCAGGGGCGCAGTAGAGGACCACGATAGCGACGCGTAACCCGGTGCCCAAGACGTAGCCTGCGGTAGTTGGGAGGTGCGGCAAACCGCGCGCTCCTACCCTTTAGCGTTGAGATCGAAAAAGGCCGCGAGATTCGCGGCCTTTTTCTTGGGGGATGAGGATCAGTTGATCGTCAGCTTGACGGTCTTGTCGGCCGGCCGCACCTTGACCAGCTTGGGCGTAAGCACGCCATTTTCCAGCTTGGCTTCGCTGGCAGAGACGTCGATGTCCTGCGGCAGTTCGTAGGCAGCCTTGTACCGGCGCTTGGCTTCGGGCAGGGTCTCGATGCAGATCACATGGCCTTCGATGCCGATGGACAGCTGCTCGCGGTTGACGCCGGGCACGTTGAAGAGGGTGTCTCTGTGCGGGTCGGGATGGGCACGGATGCTTTCTGCCCTTACGACGGCCCTTCATCCGTTCAGGAGAATTGAGCGGTGCTCGTGGTCGATTTCTGAATTGACAAACCCATGGGGTTTGAATAATTTGCGCAGAGGATCGAAGTGAAGGCGATCGTCGCGTCGGTGGCGATGGTCACTCAACCCCCGCAGTTCCGAAAGCCAACCATGCTCAAGCTCATGCAATCCTTCAAGAAACTGGACGTGGGCGCCAGACTGGCGGCCCTGTCCCTGGTGCTGAACGCGGCCTGCCTCGTTTCGTTTGAAGCGGTGAGCGACCTGCTGCCCTCCCGCGCTGCCGCGGTGGGTGCGGGGCTGCTGGTCTTGCTGCTGGTGGCGGTGGGGCAATATCTGCTGTTTCGCCGGGTGATCAGCGCACCCTTGAACGCGGCGCGGCATGCGGCCAGCCGCTTGGCTACGGGCGACCTGACGACCCGCATCGAGACCTCGCGTCAGGACGAGGTCGGCAAGCTGCTGGCGGCGATCAACAGCATCGGCCATGGTCTGGCCAATGTCATCTGGAACATCCGCAACGGCACTGAAAACCTGGCGTCGGCCACCGACCACATCGCCAAGGGCAACCACGACCTGGCCCTGCGCACCGAGCAGCAGGCCACCGCGCTGGACAAGACGGCCGCATCGATGGACGAGATGACCTCTACGGTGCGGGGCTATGCGGACCATGCCAGCCAGGCCGTCCAGCTTGCACGCGCAGCGTCGGACGTGGCGGCCGAGGGCGGCACGGCGGTGGCCCATGTCGTGCACACCATGGACTCCATCAACCAGTCCTCCAGGGAGATCGTGGAGATCATCAGTGTCATCGATGGCATCGCTTTCCAGACCAATATCCTCGCGCTCAATGCCGCGGTCGAGGCGGCGCGTGCCGGTGAACAGGGGCGCGGATTCGCTGTCGTCGCGGCCGAGGTTCGCAGTCTGGCGCAGCGCAGTTCAACCGCGGCGCGCGAGATCAAGACCCTGATCGAGACTTCGGTCAAGAATGTTCAGGACGGCAGTCAACAGGTGGCCCAGGCAGGCGCCACGATGCAGGAGGTCGTCAAGAGCATTGAGCGCGTCAATGAGATCATCGGGGAGATCACCGCCGCCAGCCAGGAGCAGAGGACCGGGATCGAGCAGGTGAATCAGGCGATCGCGCAGATGGAGCAGGGCACCCAGCAGAACGCGACCCTGGTCAAGCGGGCGGCCGGTGCCGCGGATTCCCTCAAGGTGCAGACCGCCGAATTGAACAGCGTCGTCGGTGTCTTCAAGATCAAGACCACGCGTAACGGCGCCAGGGAAGAGGCGGTCGAGATGGTCAGGCGGGCGGTGGATGCGATGAAGGAGCTGGGTCGTGAGCAGACGTTCTCCGACATCTGCAACAAGCTGGGACCGTTCTGCGACCGTGATCTCTATGTCGTGGTCTACGACATGGGCGGCAAGAACCTCGCTCACGGCGCCAACGCTGGCAATGTTGGCAAGGAAATGATTGACGCCAAGGATGGCGCGGGCAATCTGTTCGTGCGCGAGCGCATCGAGATCATCCGCAACCATGGCAAGGGCTGGCAGGACTACATGTTCCTCAACCCGATCTCCAAGCAGGTGGAGGCCAAGTCCATGTACCTGGAGCGTTACGGGGACCTGATCGTCGGCTGCGGCGTCTACCGCAGCTAGGGCCCCTTGGCCCGGGCGCCAACAGGCCCCGGGTGACGCAGGGGCCCGCCATGGCGTCAAGGAAACGCCATGGCGGCCTGAACCATCAGTTGATGGTGAGCTTCACTGCCTTGCTCTCGGGCAGCACCTTGGCCAGCTTGAGCGTGAGTACGCCGTTTTCCAGCTTGGCTTCGCTCTTGGCCACGTCGATGTCTTGCGGCAGCTCGTAGGCGGCCTTGTACTGGCGCTTGGCTTCGGGCAGGGTCTCGATGCGGATCACATTGCCCTCGATGCCGATGGACAGCTGCTCACGCGAGACGCCGGGCACGTCGAAGGTGAATTCGTAAGCCGGGTTCTCGCTGGTGCTGGCTTCAGCAGCGGGCGTGGTTTCGCCGAAGAAACGGTCGAAGGCGCGCAGCGAGGGGGCGAAGGCGGAACGGCGGATGACGGGAACAAACAGCATGGTCGTACTCCTGGAAAGTTGATCTCGGGCCTGGGAGCGGTTGCTTCGTCGGCCGTGGGAGATAGCTGGGCGCGGGGGCAGGGATTTTCAAGGCCGGCAACGGGCTTGAATTTTTTGCCGTGCGGCTCTTGAAATGAGGGACGCCGACGCTATTTCGGCGCCCCGACGCGCTCAGCGCAGGCGGTCCAGTGCGGTCTTGAGTTCGGCCGACATGGGCAGGTTCAGGCCCCGGGGATGGACGGCCGTAGGCTGGACGAACCATCGGTCGTACAGGGCCTGCATCTCGCCGCTGCGGACGAGCCCGGTGATGACGCCGTTGACCAGCGTGCGCCAGCCGGCGTCGTTGCGGCCGAAGGCGATGGCGATCTCCTCGCGGCTGAGGGCTTCGGGCAGGAGCTTGTATTGCTGGGCATTGTCCGTCTGGGCGATCTGGGCCAGCAGCAACACATCGTCGCGCGCATAAGCCTGGGCCCAACCCATCTGCAGTTGGCTCAGCGCGGCTTCGGGGTTGAGCGCGCGTGTGACGTCCCACTGCATGGTGGCGCGGCGCTGGGCCAGGGCTGTGTCGGCTGTGGTGCGCCCGATCACGACCACGGGTTTGCCCGCCAGCTGTTCCATGCGCTCGACGCCATCCGACTGACGCACCAGCAGGCGGATGGCCGAAATGAACACGGGGGCCGAGAAGTCCATGGACTTGCGCCGCTCGCCGGTGACGGTGGTGGCGGAGCAGAAGAGATCCACGGTGCCTGCCTGCAGATAGCGGTTGATCTGGTCCACCGGCACGGGCACGAGGTTCACGCGCGGCGGGTTCTTCGCCTGGGCGCCGGCCTGGTCCGCGATCTTGCGGCACAGGTCCACCATGTAGCCGGCGGCTTCGCCGGGCCGGGGCTCGAAAGAGAAGGGCGCGGCATCGGTGCGGTAGCCGATGTTGATCTGCTCCTTGGCCTGGATACGCGCCTGCGTGGCCTGAGCCCAGGCGGTGCTGGCACCGCTGAGCAGGGTGGCGGTACAGGCGCTGGCCATCAATGCATGACGCAGCAGGCCGGCGATGGCAGTTGGGGTCGGCATCATGTTCTCCCTGGTCAATCTGCAACTCGCCGCATACTGGCATAGCCTTGCGGCGGGGGCAAACAAAGACCGTGATGACGCCGGTGGTGTGGCGCGGGCCGGACAGCGGAATCGCCCCGGGGTCCTGGCCGGTGTGAGCGAGAATCAGGCCATGCGTCAAGTCATCCTCGACCTCGAAGAATCCAAGATCCGTGAAGTGGCCAATGCCGGCCTGGGCCGCAGCGATGTGCTGGCCTTCTGGTTTGGCGAGGGTGACGAGGTCACGCCGGACTTCATCCGCCAGGCGGCCATCGATTCCCTGCAAAAAGGCGAGACCTTCTACAGCCACAACCTGGGCCTGCCCGAGCTGCGCGCGGCGCTGGCCCTGCACCTCACACGCCTGCACGGCACGGTGGCGCCGGACCGCCTGGCCATCACGTCCGGCGGTGTCAACGCGCTGATGATTGCCATGCAGGCCCTGCTGGAAGCCGGCGACGAGGTGGCCATCGTCACGCCGGTCTGGCCCAACCTCACGGCGCAGCCGCGCATCCTGGGTGCGCGGCTCAAGCCCGTGCCGCTCAGGCCCGTGGCCGGGGCCTGGACGCTGGACCTGGAGGCCCTGCTGGCGGCTGTGACGCCGGCCACCAAGGTGCTGGTGCTCAACGCGCCCAGCAACCCCACGGGCTGGACGTTGACGCGCGCCGAGCAGGAGCGCATCCTGGACCACTGCCGCCAGACGGGCACCTGGATCCTGGCCGATGAGGTGTATTCCCAGCTGTATTACGAGAACGACCGCCCCAACGGCTGCGCGCCGAGTTTCCTGGACATCGCCTCGTCCGAGGACCGGCTCATGGTGGTGGGCAGTTTCTCCAAGGCTTTCCTCATGACCGGCTGGCGCCTGGGCTGGCTGGTGCTGCCGCCGGCCAACACGCATGACGTGGGCAAGCTCATCGAGTTCAACACCTCCTGCGCCAGCGTCTTCACCCAGCGCGCGGCCGTGGCGGCCTTGCAGCGGGCGGGGGAGATCACGCTGCGCGTGGTGGCGCACCTCAAGACTTGCCGCGACACCCTGCTGCCCCTGCTGCAGGCCGTGCCGGGCGTGGAGCTGGCCAAGCCGGCCGCCGGCATGTACGTCTTTTTCCGGCTGGCGGGCTACCCGGATGCCGTGGACACGGCCAAGCGCCTGGTGCGGGAGGCCGGCCTGGGCCTGGCGCCGGGCGAGGCCTTTGCCCCGGAATCGGCGGGCTGGCTGCGCTGGTGCTTCGCCTCCAAAGACCCGCAGCGCCTGGCGCAGGGTGTGGAGCGGCTGCGGGCCTGGTTGGGGCGCGCGAAGTAAGTAGCTGCTCGCAGAGGCTGGATTGGGCTATAATCTGCGGGTTTTGCGGCCTGCAAGGGTCTGCAAGGCGCACGCCGGCAGCAGTTCCAGCCACCGGCGCAAGTTGTAAACCCTGGGACGGCCCGGCCTCATCATCTGGTGAGCGACCGACAGGCGTCCCGCACCACAGGAAGAATGAAATGATCGCCTCCAGCATCAAGGCCGAAGTCATCAAGGCCAATGCCCGCGCCGCCGCCGACACCGGCAGCCCCGAAGTCCAGGTCGCCCTGCTGACCGCCCGTATCAACGAGCTGACCCCCCACTTCAAGACCCACGCCAAGGATCACCACGGTCGTCGCGGCCTGCTGCGCATGGTGAGCCGTCGCCGCAAGCTGCTGGATTACCTGAAGGCCAAGGACGCCGACCGCTACCTGGCCCTCATCCAGAAACTGGGCCTGCGCAAATAAACCGAGCCGGGTGTGCCCGATCGAAAAGCCTGAGTTGGTTCGCTGGCTCGGGCTTTTTGCGTTTGGCGCCCCCGCTCTTCGAAACCGGAGTTCACACACCGAGCGAAGCTGTGTCATTCCAACGGGGTTGCGATGGGCGCAATCCCTCTGGAATGGCATCGTCTTGCGGGTGGGTTCTCCGGGTCCGTGCAAAGCATTGCACGCCAAGCAGTCCCCGTTGAACGGGGCGCACACAGGAGAACGCACATGAGCATGTTCAACAAAGTCACCAAGACCTTCCAGTGGGGCCAGCACACGGTCACCATGGAAACCGGCGAAAT
>CAMLNH010000075.1 GCA_946481355.1 uncultured Curvibacter sp. | reverse complement strand
GTGGCCTGCAGGCCCTCGCTGCGCAGGGTCTGCTCGCGGCTCTGCAGCGCGGGCACGTCGAGCGAGGCCTGCAACTGGCGGCCCTCCTGCTGCAGCTTGCCGTCGAGCTTGAGCGCCTTGCCCTGCCACTGGCCGGCTTCGAGCTTGAGCTGATCGGCGCGCAGGCGCAGCTCGGCGCTTTGCCCGGCCCAGGGGCCGCGCACGATGGCGTCGAACTGCTGCAGCATCAGCAGGTGCAGCACGGGCTGGGCGCTGAGCGAGCCGCGCAGGTCCAGGTCCAGCCCGCTCCAGCCGGCTACCTGGCCCTGGGCGCGGGCCTCGACATCCTTGAACTGGTAGCGCAGGCCCGCGTGTTCGTAGAGCAGGTGGCCGCCCAGGCGCACGCGGGTGTCGATGCGTGGCTGCTCGGAGACGAGCTGGAAGCGCGCATCGATGCGGCCCGCGGTGGCGTCGGCCAGGCGACCGGTCTCGAGCTCCAGATCCTGCAGCGCCAGGTTCAGGCCAGCGGCGTCGTCGCGGTAGTTCACATGGGCGCGCTGCACGCGCAGCTTCTCCATGGCGAAGTCCACGTCGGCCAGCTTGGCCGCCGACACCAGCAGGTCGTCGAAGTTGCTGCTGCCGTCGGTGTGGCGCACCACGTCGGCGTGCAGGCCGTCGAGCACCACGCGCTCCACCTGCAGGCGCCCGCGCAGCAGCGGCCACCAGGCGATGTAGAGGCGCGCGTTGTCCACGGCGGCGAAGGTGCGGCTGCTGTTGCGCTGGCTCAGGCTCATCTTGCCGGTGTCCAGGCCCAGCTGGGGGAAGAAGTCGAGCTGCAGATCGCCTTCGAGCACCAGGTCGCGCTGCTTGTTGGCCTTGACGTAGTCGACGATCTGGCCCTTGAAGTCGTTGGCGTCGAGCAGGTAGACCGTGAGGCCGATGAGGCCGCCGATCAGGCCCAGGGCCAGCAGGAGGCTGCCCAGGGCGTGGCGCCAGTACTCCTTGGCATAGCCTTCGGCGAAGGGCAGGCGAAAGGGCAGCACATAGCTCAGCACCGTGCCGACCACGCCGTACCAGCCCAGCACGACCTGGTACAGCGAGCTGGTGGGGGCGGGTTCGGGCGCGGGGGGGACTTTCTTGCCGAGTCTGGCCATGGGGAAGACACTGACGGGGAGGGGGTATCCATTCTTGATGAAGCCCGCCACGCCGTCTGTAAGTTGTGGTAACCGCAGTGCAGGGCAAGCCCTAGAATCCGGGCCTCATTGCACGGAGATTTCCCATGCTGGAACGCACCTTCCAACTGTCCGCCCATGGCACCACCGTCAAGACCGAGCTGCTGGCCGGCCTGACGACCTTCCTGACCATGGCCTACATCATCTTCGTGAACCCGGACATCCTCTCGGCCGCGGGTATGCCCAAGGACGCGGTCTTCGTGGCCACCTGCCTGGCCGCGGCCCTGGGCTCGGCCATCATGGGCCTGTACGCCAACTACCCCATCGCACTCGCGCCGGGCATGGGCCTCAACGCCTACTTCGCCTTCGCCGTGGTGCAGGGCATGGGCTTCACCTGGCAACAGGCGCTGGGCGCGGTGTTCATCTCGGGCATCCTGTTCATCGTCATCAGCCTCTTCAAGCTGCGCGAGGCCATCGTCAACGCCATCCCGCGCTCGCTCAAGTTCGCCATCTCCGCGGGCATCGGCCTCTTCCTCGCCATCATCGGCCTCAAGAACGCGGGCCTGATTGCGGCGCACCCGGCCACCTTCGTCACGCTGGGCGACCTGCACCAGCCCGGGCCGGTGCTGGCCGTGATCGGCTTCTTCATCATCGTGGCGCTGGAGCAGCGCAAGGTGCCGGGCGCCATCATCATTGGCATCCTGGCCGTCACGGTGGCGGCCGTGCTCATGGGGCTGACGCCCTTTGGCGGCATCGTGGCCGCGCCACCCTCGTTGGCGCCCACCTTCCTGCAGATGGACCTGGCCGGCGCGCTCAATATGGGCCTGCTGACCGTCATCCTGACCTTCTTCCTCGTCGAGCTCTTCGACGCCTCGGGCACGCTGATCGGCGTGGCGCACCGCGCGGGCCTGCTGGACAAGGACGGCAAGCTGCCACGTCTGAAGCGCGCGCTGCTGGCCGACTCCACGGCCATTGCCGCCGGTGCCGCCCTGGGCACCTCGTCCACCACGGCTTACATCGAATCTGCCGCCGGCACCACCGTGGGCGGGCGCACAGGCCTGACGGCCGTGACCGTGGCCGTGCTCTTCCTCGCCGCCATCGTCTTCGCGCCGCTGGCCGGCACCGTGCCCGCCTTTGCCACGGCGCCCGCGCTCTGCTACGTGGCGGTGCTCATGCTCAAGGGCCTGGCCGAGATCGCCTGGGACGACCTGACCGAGGCCGCGCCCGCGGTGGTCACGGCCATCACCATGCCCTTCACCTTCTCCATCGCGCACGGCATCGCCTTCGGCTTCATCTCCTACGCGGCGATCAAGATCCTGGCCGGCCGCGTCAAGGAGCTGCCACCCATGGTGGCGGTGATCGCGGTGGTCTTCGTGCTCAAGTTCGCCTTCCTCTGACATGGCACGCATCGTCTTCGAGCTGCCGGCGAAATTCAGCTTCGCCACGGAACTCCAGATTTATGTGAGTCACGTCAACCAGGGCGGGCACCTGGACAACGCGCAGCTGCTGAGCCTGGTGTCCGAGGCGCGGCTGCGCTTTTTCCAGTCCCTGGGCTATGCCGAGGCCGATGTGGAAGGCGTGTCCACCGTGGTCGGCGACATGGTGGCGCAGTACAAGTCCGAGGCCTTCCACGGCGAGACGCTGCGCGTGGAGATGGAGCCGGCCGATTTCAACAAATACGGCTTCGACCTGGTCTTCCACATGACCGAGAAAAGCCAGGGCCGCGAGATTGCGCGCGGCAAGACCGGCGTGGTCTTCATCGACCGCGCCACGCGCAAGGTGGCACCTATTCCAAAGGTGATCGCCGAGCGCCTGCATGCGGCGCGGGGCTGAGTCTGCCGCGGCCCTCTGGCGCCGCCTCAAGTGGCCGCCAGTGTCTTGCGCAGCACCGTGATGAACTGGCGTGCTGCCGGCGAGAGCGAGCGGCCCTGCTTGAGCACGAGGCTGATGTCGCGCGAGACCTTGGGTGCCGTCAGCGCCTTGGCGACGAGATGAGGGTCGCGCGAGTAGGTCAGGTAGGCGGCGGGCATGATGGATGGCGCGAGGCCGTTGCCCGTCATCCACAGCGCGGTGGCGAGGAAGGTCACTTCCTGCGTGACGTTCAGGCGCACGCCTGCGCGCGCGGCTGAGAGCTCGATCAGCGGGCGGATGCCGTAGCCCGGCCGTACCGTGGTGACGGGCAGGCCGTCGAGGTCTTTCCACCGTACGGTGCGGCGCTGCGCCAGCGGGTGTTCGCGCGGGCAGACCAGGCTCAGGTGGTCGCGCAGCAGGGTCTGCAGTTCCACGCCCGCGCCCAGGCGCTCGGGCGTGCCGATGCCGAAGTCGGTCTGTTCGTTCATCACGCGGGAATAGAACTGGTCCGGGGCGCAGTCGTCGATCGCGATCTGGATGTCGGGGTGCTGGTCGCGGAAGGCGCGGATCACCGGCGGCAGCAGGATCTCGGCCAGCGTGGGGGTGACGGCCACGGTGACGCGTCCGCGGCGCAGCCCGGTGAGGTCCTGCAGGCCCGAGCCCAGCGCTTCGAGATCGCGCAGGATGCGTTCGGCCACCGGGATCGCCTCGTGGGCGGCGGGGGTGGGCTGGAGCGAACGCGTCGTGCGGTCGAACAGACGTGCGCCCAGCCCTTCTTCCATCTGCCGGATCAACACGCTGACCGCGGACTGCGTGATGAAGAGCTGGGTGGCCGCCGCGCTGAGCTTGCGCAGGTGGTACACCGCGACGAAGGCGCGCAGCTGCTTGAGGGTGGGCGAGAAGGTGCGTTCTTTATTCATAAAGAAAAATCATATTTGATTCTGAAAATTTCGATTTACGAAAGAATCAAAGTTGATTCAAATCAAACCGACGCAGGATCACCTGCGCGCCCGATACCTACACAAGGAGACCGCCATGACCTCTGCCGCCCGCCGGCTCGCCCTTCTGGCCGCCCTGGCCGCCACCCTGTTGCCGGCCACCGCGCCGGCGCAGAAGTCCGACTACCCGAGCAAGCCCATCCGCGTGGTGGTGACCTTTCCGCCCGGCGGTAGCTCGGATGCGATGCTGCGCCTGCTGGCGCCGCGCGTGAGCGAGAAGCTGGGCCAGCAGATCGTGGTGGACAACAAGCCCGGCGCGGGCGGCAACATCGGCCTGTCGCTCGTGGCCAAGGCGCCGGCCGACGGCTACACGCTGGGCCTGGGCGCGGCGGGCGGCCTGTCGGCCAATGCCAGTCTCTACCCGCAGATGCCTTTCGATGTGCTGAAAGATTTCCAGCCCATCACGATGGTGGCCGCGATTCCCTTTGTCATCGTGGGCTCGCCCGACAACCCGGCCAAGACCCTGCAGCAGGTGATGGCCATGGCCAAGGCGCAACCGGGCAAGCTGTCCATGGCGCATGGCGGCAGCGGCACGGCCATGCACCTGTCGACGGCGCTGTTCGAGCAGATGGCCGATATCCAGCTCGTGCAGGTGCCCTACCGCGGCACGGGCCCGGCCACGCTGGACGTGCTCGCCGGCCAGGTGCCGCTGGCCATGTCGGACCTGCCGGCTGCGCTGCAGCACATCAAGGCGGGCAAGCTCGTGGCCTATGCCGTGACCAGCCCGCAGCGCCTGCCCATGCTGCCCGACGTACCCACCGTGGCCGAGGCTGGACTGCCGGGCTACGACTCCACGGGCTGGTTCGGCCTGGTGGCGCCCGCCGGTACGCCCGCGGCCATCGTGGCGCGGCTCAACGCCGAGTTCGGCGCGGCACTGCGTGACGAGCAGATCCAGGCCACCATGCGCGGCATGGGCATGGAGCCCGTACCCGGCAGCGTCAAGTCCTTCGATGCCTATATCCGCAGCGAGACCCAGAAGTGGGCCCGTGTGATCCGTGCCGCCAACATCAAGCTGGACTGAGAAAGACCGAAGAGAGATGACGACTTCCTACGACATCGAAGTTCTGATCGCAGGGGCCGGCCCTGTCGGGCTGAGCATGGCCATGGATCTGGCCGGTCGCGGCATCCCTGTGACCGTGATCGAGCAGCGCCACTACGCCGAGCCGCCGCCCGTGAAATGCAACCACGTGTCTTCGCGCACCATGGAGCAGTTCCGCCGGCTCGGCGTGGCCGCGCAACTGCGTGCGGCGGGGCTGCCCGAGGACTATCCGAACGACGTGGTGTTTCGCACCAGCATGACGGGTTTCGAGCTCACGCGTATCCCGATTCCCTGCCGACGCGACCGCTACACGGCGACGCAGGGCCCCGACACCTGGTGGCCCACGGCCGAGCCGCCGCACCGCATCAACCAGATCTACCTCGAGCCCATCCTCTTGCGGCATGCCGCCGCCCTGCCCGGCGTGACGCTGCGCAATCGCACGCAGCTGCTGGGCTTCGAGCAGGAGCCGGACGGCGTGCGCGTGCGGCTGCGCGATCTGGACAGCGGTTCGGAGTACGCCTTGCGCACGCGCTACCTGGTGGGCTGCGACGGCGGGAGTTCCACGGTGCGCAAGCAGATGGGGGCGCAGCTCGAAGGCACGGCGGTGATCCAGCGCGTGCAGTCCACCTACATCCGCGCGGCCGGGCTCAAGGCCTTGCTGCCGGGTGAGCCGGCCTGGTGCTACTACTCGGTCAATCCGCGCCGCTGCGGCACGGTGTTCGCGATCGACGGCCAGGAGAACTGGCTGGTGCACAACCACCTGAACGCCGACGAGCCTGACTTCGACTCGGTGGACCGTGACGCCTCGATCCGCCACATCCTCGGTGTGGGTGACGATTTCCGCTACGCCATCGTCTCCAAGGAGGACTGGGTGGGGCGCCGACTGGTGGCCAACCGTTTTCGCAACGGCAACGTCTTCATCGCCGGCGATGCGGCCCATCTGTGGGTGCCCTATGCGGGCTACGGCATGAACGCGGGCATCGCCGACGGCCTGAACCTGTCGTGGCTGCTGGCCGCGCGCCTGCAGGGCTGGGCCGAGGAGGCCATCCTCGACGCCTATGAGGCCGAACGCCAGCCCATCACCGAGCAGGTCTCGCACTTCGTGATGAACCATGCGCAGAAGATGATCAAGGCCCGCCGTGCGGTGCCCGACAACATCGAGGCGCTCGACGAAGAGGGGGTGCAGTCGCGCACCCTCGTCGGGCAGGAGGCCTATGAGCTCAATGTGCAGCAGTTCTGCTGTGCAGGCCTGAACTACGGTTACTTCTACCAGGGCTCGCCCATCCTTGCGGATGATGAGGAATCGCCGCCGGGCTACACCATGGGCGACTTCACGCCTTCCACGGTACCGGGCTGCCGTGTGCCGCATTTCTGGCTGACCGACGGGCGCTCGCTCTACGATGCCTTCGGCCCGGGTTACACCTTGCTGCGGCTCGACGCACGCGTCGATGCGGGGCCGCTGCTCGCGGCCGCCCAGGCGCGCGGTGTGCCGGTGCAACTGCTGGATCTGCAGGGTCAGGCCGGTCTGCCTGAGGCCTATCGCCATGCACTGGTGCTGTGCCGCAGCGACCAGCACGTGGTCTGGCGTGGTGACGCCGTGCCGGCCGAGCCCGGCGAACTCGTGGAAATGATGCGCGGGGCACGGCCGCGCCAGCCTCAGGCACTCGCGGCCTGAGTCGGGGCGCGGCCGCTCACCAGGCCATCCAGAGGATGGTCAGGCCCGACACGAGCATCACGCCTTCCATGAGCTGCAGGAAGCGGTGCTCGGGCAGGTGCAGCACGAGGCGTTTGGACAGCGTGGCGCCGGCGAACACGAAGATGCCGATGAGCAGGCCCTGGGTGATGGCGCGCGCGTCGATCACGCCGAGCTGGTGAAAGGCCGCGCCCTTGGCCAGGAAGACGGCCAGCGAACTGGCGGCTTCGGTGCCGATGTAGGCGCCCTTCACCAGGCCGTAGGCCAGGAAGAAGGGCGTGTTGACCGCGCCCGTGGATGCTACGATGCCTGTGAGGTAGCCGATGACCGCGCCGACCAGCGCCATATGGCCCAACCGCGGCTTCCAGTCCATGCGGCGCAGCCAGCGCCGCGCGGGGATCATGAGCAGCAGGAAGCTTCCGAGGATGAGCTCGATCAGGCGCGCGTTGAATTGCACCAGGGTGTTCGCGCCCAGCACCACGGCCGGCACGCTGGTCGCGGCGTAGACGCCGCAGAGCTTCCAGTCGATCTCGCGCCACCAGAGTGCCACGCGCGCGAGGTTGGCCACGATGGCCACGAGCGCGATCACGGGCACGGCCGTCATCGGCCCGTAAAAATAGACCAGCGGCGGCATCAGCAGGATGGTGGTGCCGAAACCGATGACGCCGCCGAGCACGCCCGCGCCCAGGCCGACGGCGCAGATCAGCAGCATGGGGAGCAGGTCGTTCATGACAGGGGCTGGCCAGCCACGCCTATCTGATCAGGTGCTTTCATCCACATACCGCACCAGTATCCACTTGCCGTCGATCTGGTGGAAGTAAAAGGACCGCTGAATGCCGTTGTCCACGCCTTCGAATGCAAGGACGCGCTCCTTGGAGTTGCTGTCTTGTCGTTTGAAGTTGTCGTAGGTCACGAGGTCGTAGCAGGAGGTCCTGCAGTCGAAGAAGGCGGGGCCTTTGATGTGCTGCCAGTTGTCTGCTGCTTTGCGGGTCGTCCGCATGACGAAGGGTTCGCCAGCAGGGTCCTTGTTGGCGACCAGCTCTTGCCATTCCAGCGGAAAACGCACGCGTTGCCGCTGAAACTGGGGGTCGGTGAAGAAGGAACGAAGAAAAGTCTGAAAGCTCTCTGCGGCCTCGGCGCTGACATGGAGCGAACACAGGCACAGCAGCAGCGCAAGAACCACACGGCACTTCATGGTGAACTCTCTCTGAGATGGATCGCGTGAGTCTAAGTCAGCCGCGCTCGGTGCCGTCCACGAGATAGCGCCGCACCACGGGCGGTGTCTCGCCGACATGGAAGGCGCGTGCGCGGTTGCGCAGCTCGGCGTCGTCGGCCGTCATGCGCGAGATGCGGCGCAGGTGTTCGGTCCAGGATTCGTCAAGGATGTGCTCGACGAAGACGCCCGGGTGACCCAGGTCGTGCAGCAGTTCCCACTTGAGCGCACCGCGGCGCAGGCGGCTGCGGCGGTAGTCCTGCATGACTTCGCGGAAGGCCTCTTCCTGTGCCGGGTCGATGCGGTATTCGATGGTCACGAGCACGTGGCCGGTGGCCGGCGGGTCGGCCAGCACGGGTGCGGCCAGCTCGTTGCTGGGGGTGAGGTTTTCGTCGCGGATGCGCGGCGCGCTGCTGCGCCCGACCCAGAACAGCGCCAGCGTGGTGGAGACCGCGGCGATGCAGAGGCTGGCGCCCACGCTGCTCCAGGTGGCGACCTGGCCCCAGACCGCGGCGCCGAGCGCGCCCGAGCCCATGAGGGCCATCTGGTAGAGCGACATGCCGCGTGCGCGTACCCAGTCGGGCAGGGCCTGCTGGGCCGAGACGCTGAGCGAGTTGGCCACGGTGATCCAGGCCATGCCACCGACGAACATCACAGGCACGGCGACGTAGAGGTTCGGAGCCCAGGCCATGAGCACCATGGCGGCGGCCTGCACCACGATGCCGCCGTTGACGCGCTGGTCCTGGCTGTAGGCCTGGCGCAGGCGCGGCATGATGAGCACGGCGAAGATGGCGCCCAGGCCCATGGCCGCCAGCAGCAGGGTGAAGACGCCGGCGTCGCCCGCATGCAGGCCGCGCGCCACCAGGGGCAGCAGGGCCAGCAGCGCGGTGGAGTGGCCGTAGAACAGGGCGATGCGCAGCAGCACGCGGCGCAGCCGGGCCGAGTGCATGACGAATTGCAGGCCGGTGCGCATGGCGCTGAAGAGCTTCTCGCGGCCCAGCGGGTTGGGCAGCTGTTCGCGCCGCCAGCGCATGATGACAAAGCCAGCCACCACCGAGAGCACGGCGTTGAGCGCGAAGACGTAGAGGGTGCCGGCGCTGGCGATCAGCGCGCCCGCGGCCAGCGGCCCGACGATGCGCGAGGCGTTCATGGCCGCGCCGTTGAGCGCCAGCGCCGCGGGCAGCTGCGGGCGCGGCACGAGCTCGGGCACGATGGCGGCGAACACGGGCCAGCGCATGGCCAGGCCGATGCCGTTGGCGAAGGTGAAGAGCAGCAGCAGCGCCGGCGTCATCACCTCGGCCAGCAGGGCCAGGCAGGTCAGCACGGCCACGGCGGCGACCCAGAACTGGGTGGCGATGAAATAGCGCCGCCGGTCCAGGATGTCGGCCAGCGCGCCGCTGGGCAGGCCGAGCAGGAAGACCGGCAGGGTGGAGGCGGTCTGCACCAGCGCGACCCAGATGGGCGTGGTGGCCAGCGTGGTCATCATCCACGCGGCGGCCACGTCGTTCATCCACATGCAGATATTGGCCACCAGCCAGGTGCTCCAGAGCATGCGGAACACGGGGCCGCGCAGCGGCGCGAGGGCAGAGGCGGTTTCCGGCGGCGCTGTGCCGGTTTGCGGTTCTCGGGACGGAGGCATGGCGCTATTGTGGAGCAGGCCCGCGCTGCGCCCTGCGCCTCACTTGCGCCAGAAGCCCGCGGTGAAGAGCACCAGCACGCTGAGCAGCTCCAGTCGGCCGAGCAGCATGGCGAAGGACAGCACCCAGAGCTGGAAGGGGTGCAGGCCGCCGA
>CAMLNH010000074.1 GCA_946481355.1 uncultured Curvibacter sp. | reverse complement strand
CCGACACTGGCGCCACCTTCAACTGCATAGGAGTCTGACCATGTCCACCCTGTCCAACGTCCTGTCTTCTCCCCGCCTGCTGCATCTGACCCTGCGCGCCGATGCGGCCAGCGGCATCGCCATGGGCCTGCCCCTGGTGGCCTTCGCCGAGCCCCTGGCTGCGCTGCTGGGCCTGCCTGCGCAGCTGCTGCTGGCCTGCGGTCTGGCGCTGTTTCCGTTCGCGGCCCTGATGCTGCTGGCCGCCCGCAGCGCGCGGCCGCCAGCGGCCCTGGTCTGGCTTGTGATCGGGGGCAATGTGGCCTGGGTGCTGGGCAGCGTCTGGCTCTGGTTCGCCGTGCCGCTCACGTTGCTGGGGCAGGTCTTTCTGGTGGTCCAGGCCTTGGCCGTGCTGCTGCTGACCGAGCTGGAGTTCACGGGCTGGCGTCGCCTGGCGGCTGCCCGCTCCTGGTGAACAGGCCCTAGCGCCGCCGGTAGCGCTCGCGCAAGCCCAGCAGCCGGTCGCCGATACCCAGATAGCCCGGCGCTACAGCGGCAGGGCCGCTGGCCGTGATGCCCAGCGCAGCCAGGCCGGGCAGGCGGTCGGTGGCCACGTTGTCGACCTTCATCGAGTCGAGGTTGTCACGGCTCATCAGCGGCTCACCCGGGGCGAGCTCCATGCACAGGGCCTGCAGCCGGCCCAGGGCAGCGGGCAGGGGCAGCACGGGGCGCGGCACGCCGGCGGCACGGCCGGCGAGCTGCACGATCTCGCGCAAGCTCATGACGGTCGGGCCGCAGAGTTCGTAGGTCTGACCGACGCTGCTGCGGTCCTGCAGGCAGCGCACCACGGCCGCGGCCACATCCTCCACCCACACCGGCTGAAAGCGCGCGTTCGCGCCGGCCAGCGGCATGAGGGGAAAGACGCGCTGCAACCGGGCGAAGAGGTTGAGGAAACGGTCGTCGGCGCCGAAGATCACGCTGGGGCGCAGCACGGTGAGTTGCAGGCCCTGGCGGGCCGCGGCCTGCAGGGCCGCCTCACCGCGACACTTGCTGCGCAGGTAACGCGAGGGGGCGGTGTCGGCTGCGCTGGCATCGGCGCCCAGGGCGCTGATGTGCACGAGCCGTGGCACACCCGTGGCCAGACAGGCGCGGGCGAGCTTCTCGGGCAGTTCGACATGGGTGCGCTGGAAATCGGCCTCGCGGCCGTGCAGGATGGCCACGAGGTGGACCACGGCGTCATGCCCGGCCAGCAGGCTGCGCAGCGCGGCTTCATCGTGCACGTCGGCTTCAAGCACCGTGAGGCCGGGCAGGTGCTGGACCGCGCTCGCGTTCTTGGCGCGACGTGTGGGCACGGTGACAGCCCAGCCCAGGCGGGCCAGGTGTTCGCAGACGTGGCGACCGACAAAGCCGGTGCCGCCCAGCACCAGGACGCGTCTCATGGCAATTCTTCGGCGGGTTCGGGCTTGTCCACGCCCAGCGGACCGACGAAACCCAGGCGGGTCTTGAGCGACTGGGGCTCACCCGTCAGCACGGCGGCGTAGTTGACCGTGTTGGCCAGCACCTTCTTGACGTAATCGCGGGTCTCGCCAAAGGGGATGTTCTCGGCCCAGACCGCGGCTTCGAGCACCGGGTCGCCGGTCTGCCCGCGCCAGACCTTGGAGCGGCTGGGGCCGGCGTTGTAGGCCGCGGCGGCCAGGGGCATGGAGCCGTCGAATGCGTCCAGCACGACCTTGAGGTAGCCGGTGCCGATGGCGATGTTGGTGTCGCGCTCGGTAATCTGCCTGGGCTTGAAGTTGTGCATGCCGATGCGTCGCGCGGTCCAGCGCGCCGTGGCCGGCATGACCTGCATCAGGCCGGCCGCACCCACGCCCGACTTGGCTTCGAGGATGAAGCGGCTTTCCTGGCGGATCAGGCCGTAGACGAAGGCGGGCTCCAGACCCGTGAGTTCGGCGCGGCGCTCAACCTCCTGCTTGTAGGGGGTGGGAAAGCGCTGCGCATAGTCCATCACGCTACGGGTGCGTTCGCTGGCGTTGATGCAGCGGTCCCAGACCTGCTGTTCGCAGGCGATGGCGGCGGCAGCCAGCAGCTCGCGGTCGTTCATGCCGCCGCGCTGGTGCAGATTGGTGCTGTAGTTCCACTCGCGCACGCCCTCCGTACGCAGGCCGATCTGTATGGCTGCCAAGGCGCGCTTGAGGCCGGCGTTGTCACGTGCGGCCTGCAGCTCCTCCTCGGTGAGCGGGGCCGGTGCGGCGGGTGGCACGATGCGCTGGCCCAACTCTTCCATGGCCAGCTGCTCGTAGAAGCCGCGTGGCGAGGCGATGGACTGCAGCAGGGTGCGCGAGCGCAGTTCGGCATTGGGCGCCTGCAGGGCCAGCAGGGCACGGGCGCGCCAGTAGATCCAGGTCGGGTCGCGCAGCTGGTTCTCGCCGAGCGCGGCGATGCTGTCGTGTACCTGCTGCCAGTCGTTGGCACGCAGCGCGGCACGCACTTTCCAGATCAGGTGGTCGCTGTGCATGAAGCGCTCTTCACCCTGGGCGTAGTACTCGAGCGCCTTGTCCGAGTGCAGGCGCGCGGCGCGCTTGCCGATCACGCCCCAGACCCAGCTGCGTTCCTCCTGCGTGAGCTGGGCGCGCCAGCGCAGCTTGTTGACCTCTTCGGCAGCGGCCTCGGGGTCGTTCGAGGCCAGGCGGATCATGGCCAGCGTGACCCATTCGCGGGTCTTGGGGCGGAAGGCCGTGAGCTTCTCGTCCAGGTAGCGCTTGGGGTTGGCGTAAAGGGTGTTCAGGCCATGGGCCCAGTCGGGGCTGAGCAGGCCCACGGCCTGCTGGGCGATGCGCGGCTTGTCGAACTCGAAGCCCAGGCGGGCGCGGTGCCAGGCCACCATGGGGTCGAGCCGTTCGTCCCGGAGCAGGCGTTCGGCCGCCGCGGCACAGCCATCGTCTGGCTCACGCTGGGCCAGCCAGAGCTCCTGCACCTGGGCGGCCACGTCTTCGCCCTGGGTGACGTAGGCCGCATGCAGGGCGTGGCAGCGCACCTCGGGGTCGTCATGCATGCGGAACTTGGTGTATTCGGCCTGGAAGCGGCCCCAGTCGCGCCGCTTGCCCAGCAGCAGCAGCCAGTCGTTGCGCAGGCGGTCTTCCTGGTAGGTGCCGGCGTAGCGCGTGAGGAAGGTTTCGATCTCGGGCGTCCTGGCCTCTTCGAGGCGGGCGCTGAGCTCCCAGTAGGCGGCCCAGGGTTCGAGCGCATGGCCCTGGACTTGGGGCAGCAGGGCGGCCAGACGCTTGTTGTCGGGCTTCTTGTAGGCCTCGGCCATGTCGGTGATCAGCGCGTCCTGGTTGGGCTGGACGCGCGCCTTGGACTTGGCCGGCGCAGCCCCTGCGGGCAAGCCCAAAACCAGACCCAGGGCGAAGGATGTCAGAATGACTTGAAAACGCATGTCGAAATTATGGACACTCCAGCGGAAAAAAGGGCACAAGAGAAGAAAAACCTGCGCCAGCGGCTCATTACGCAACGCCTGAACCTGCCCGATCGCCTACAGCGCGCGGCACTTTTGCAACAGGTGATGCGTATCTGGCTCGTGGGGCGCAATGACCTTGTGATCGGTGCGTATTGGCCCATCAAGGGCGAATTCGATCCTTTGCCCGCGCTGCACCGCTGGAAAGAGGACGGCGAACTGCTGGACAACCCGCAGCCGCGCCGCATCGGCCTGCCCGTGATCGACAAGGTGCACAAGACCCTGACCTTCCACGCCTGGTACCCGGGTTGCCCCATGGAAGAGGATGCCTATGGCATCCCCAAGCCCAAGGACACCGAGGTCATCGTGCCCACCCTGCTCTTCGTGCCCTGCGTGGGCTATGGGCCCGGGGGCTACCGCCTGGGCTATGGCGGCGGTTTCTACGACCGCACGCTGGCCACGCTGCAGCCCAAACCCTATACCGTGGGCCTGGGGTTCACCCAGGGCTATCTGGACGATTTCGAGCCTGAGCCGCACGACGTGCCGCTGGAGGCCATCCTCAACGACAACGGCGTGGTGTGGCCCGTGCCCGGTATGGGCTGAGGCTGCTGAACGGTTTGCGCTAAGCGTAACGGATTACGCTTCCGTAAAATCGCGGCTCCATCACCTAGGAGCCACCATGGGCAAAGCCTTCGCCTCGCAAGCCGACCTGACGGACAAGAAGACCACCTTCGAGCGCCTGAGCGAACACTGCTGGGCCTACACCACCGAGGGTGATCCCAACTCGGGCGTGATCATTGGGGACCGTTACATCCTCGTCAGCGACGCCACGGCCACGCCGGCCATGGCCCGGGACCTCATCGCCAAGATCCGTACCGTCAGCGACCTGCCCATCAAGTACGTGCTGCTCACGCACTACCACGCGGTGCGCGTGCTCGGTGCCTACGCCTACGCGGCCGAGGGTGCGACCGAGATCATCGCCAGCCAGGGCACGCTGGAGCTGATCCGCGAGCGCGGCGCGCAGGACATGAAGAGCGAGATGGAGCGCTTCCCGCGCCTGTTCCGCAACGCCGAGACCGTGCCCGGCCTGACCTGGCCCACGATGGTGATCGGTGGCGGCAACCCCGTGAAGGGCGAGGTGCCGGGCAAGCTGTCGATCAACCTCGGTGGCGTGGTGGTGCAGATCTGGAGTCCGGGCCCGGGCCACACGCGCGGCGACACCATCGCCTGGGTCGAGGAGGAAAAGGTGCTGTATTCGGGCGACCTCGTCGAGTACGAGGCCGGCGTCTACACCGGCGACGCCCAGCTGGCCGAATGGCCGGCCACGTTGGAAGCCCTGCGCGCGCTCAAGGCCGAGTACCTGGTGCCGGGCCGCGGCGAGGCCATGAAGGGCAACGCCAACGTCAACAAGTCACTCGACTACACGAAACGCTGGGTGCAGACCCTGTACCACGCCGCGCAGGAGGCCGTGAGCCAGGGCATGGACCTCAAGGCGGCCATGGCGCATACCCGCAAGACCATGGATCCCATCTTCGGCCATGTCTTCATCTACGAACACTGCCTGCCCTTCGATGTGACGCGCGCCTACGACGAGGCCAGCGGCATCAAGCACCCGCGCATCTGGACCGCCGAGCGCGACAAGCAGATGTGGGCCGCTTTGCAGAGTTGAGTCTTCACTGGCAGGCCGCGGCCATGCCCTTCATCTGCTGTTCGCATTGCGCGCGTGAGGCCTCGGGCAGGCGGGCACAGGCGGCCTGCATGCGGGCCGGGTCCATCTGCTGGCACATGGGGCTGTTCTTGTCGAACTGCATCATGCTGTCACCCTTGCAGGCGCCGGCGTGGGTGTAGCGGACCTTGAAGTTGCGCGCCTTGCCGTCCTTGCTGACGGTCGTGTCCATCAGGTAGCTCTTGTCGTTCTCGCGCGTCATCAGCATGCGCGAATTCCCGCCGTCCTTGCAGCTGACCTCGATCTCGGCCTGCGTGTCGGTGTTGCGCAGCACCTTGGGCGTGCACTGGGGGTTCTCGGCGGGTGAGCCCTGGGTCATGCGCCGGGCCACGTCCATGCACAGCGCGGTCTTGCCCATGGCAGCCGCGCCGCGGGCCATCTGCGGGTCGTCGCTGGAGACCAGTTCCATGCGCCACAGGCCCTGACCCAGGGGACTGGACTTGAAGAGCCGCAGATCGGAGAGCGCGTTGTCGGCCTGGGCGGCGCCGGCCAGCAGCAGGCCGCCGAGCAGCGCGAGGGGAGCGTAACGGTTCAGCATGGGAATCCTCCGGTGCGGATGGGGTCTGTTCATTCTGGCAGACCCTGGCCCGCCGGACCAGGCCTCAGCGCGAGGCGATCAAGGCACGCAGATCGTTCTCATAGCCCAGCAGCTTAC
The DNA here is from genome assembly GCA_946481355.1 of uncultured Curvibacter sp. The sequence goes on along the minus strand of CAMLNH010000074.1, from coordinate 3,975 downwards.
CCGCCAGGCGGCGGCGCTGTTCCGGGCTGGTACCGTTGTGCAGGCCGGCCAGGGTCTGGCAACCCTGGTCCACGAGCCCTTTCAGGTAGGCCCGCGTGGCAGGATCGGGTGATTCGAAGCTGCGCTGCACCCAGGCCATCAGCTCGGCTTCCACATGGGCCGGGCGGTCGCCGTTGCGATGCTCCTGCAGCACACGCAGCAGGTCCTGCTGGCGGCGCAGGCGCTCGGCCCAGACGACGCGGGCGTCGAAGCCCACCCCGGCCAGCCGCTGGCGCAGGTACTGACGCTGGGCCTCGCTGAGGCGTCCGTAGAAATCTTCGTAGCGGTCCACGGTGCGCTTGAGGCGGCGCTGCAGCAGTTCTTCGGCCGTGCCGTCCAGCCATTCCTCACGCCATTTCTGGTCGTGCTTGTCCAGCTGGCGTGCCAGGTGGCGCAGCTGCTCCGCTTGCAGGGTGGGGATCAGCGGGGCCAGGGACATGGCGGTCTGGTTGCCCAGGCGTTGCAGGTGCAGGCGTGCCTGGTCCAGCTGCCGACAGGCCTGTTCCGGCGTGATGTCCTGGCCTGCGTCCTGATGCAGGCGTTGCAGCAGGGTGGCGTAGGCGGGCAGTTCCTCGCGCCGGTGCCAGGCCTGCAGCGAGACCAGGCTGTCGCGCACGGGGTCGGCCTGGCCGGGGTTGAAGTCGACGTAGCCGTCCAGCCACCAGTAGAGCAGCGAGGGGGCGTTGTTGTAGCCGGTCTGCATGGCGCTGCAGCCCCCCAAAAGGAACAGCAGAACCAGCAGCGGCGCACGGATAATGCGGGGCAAGGTTGTCATCACAGGAAGGCGCATGAAGCAGAACGGACAGGCAGTGGATGTGGTCATCATGGCCGCGGGCAAAGGCACCCGCATGAAAAGCCGTCTGCCCAAAGTATTGCACCGTCTCGCCGGACGCGCTTTGCTGCAGCACGTGGTGGACACCGCCGTGGGGTTGCATGCGCGGCGCGTGGTGGTCATCACGGGCCATGGTGCGGCCGAGGTCGAGGCCGGCGTGGTGCACCCGGGTGGCGGCATGCTGCAGTTCGTGCGCCAGGAGCCGCAGCTGGGCACGGGCCACGCGGTGCAGCAGGCCGTGCCGGCCCTGCCGGATGACGGCATCGTCGTGGTGCTTTCGGGCGATGTGCCGCTGACGCAGGGCGACACCCTGGGCGCGCTGATTGCAGCCTGCGGCGGCGACAAGCTGGCGCTGCTGACCATCGAGTTCGCCGACCCCACAGGTTATGGGCGCATCGTGCGCGATGGCTCGGGCGCGGTACAGGCCATCGTGGAGCACAAAGACGCCTCCGAAGCCCAGCGCCAGATCCGCGAGGTCTACAGCGGCATCATGGCCGTGCCCGCGCGCCTGCTCAAACCCTGGCTGGGCCGGCTCGACAACAAGAACGCCCAGGGCGAGTACTACCTGACCGATGTGGTGAAGTTCGCGGTTGCACAGGGCGTGCCCGTGGTCGGCTACAAGATCGTCGACGCGCTGCAGGTGGCCGGCGTCAACAGCCCGGTGCAGCTGGCCGAGCTCGAGCGTGCCTACCAGCAGCGCGCGGCGCGCAGCCTCATGGAGCAGGGCGTGCGCCTGGCCGACCCGGCCAGGTTCGACGTGCGCGGTGAACTGCTCTGCGGCCAGGACGTGGAGATTGACGTCAACTGCGTCTTCGCCGGACGCGTGGAGTTGGGCGAGGGGGTGCGCATCGGCGCGCACTGCAGCATCAGCAACGCCAGCATCGGTGCGGGTACGGTGATCCATCCCTACACGCACATCGAGGGCGGGGTCAGCGCCAAGGACCGCATCGAGGTCGGTGCCGGCGCGCTGATCGGCCCCTATGCGCGCCTGCGCCCGGGCGCCAAGCTCGGCGATGAGGTGCACATCGGCAACTTTGTCGAGATCAAGGCCGCCACCCTGTCCCAGGGCGCCAAGGCCAACCACCTGGCCTATATCGGGGACGCGCAGGTGGGTGAGCGCGTGAACTACGGTGCGGGCAGCATCACGGCCAACTACGATGGTGCCAACAAGCACACCACGGTGATCGGCGACGACGTGCACATCGGCAGCAACTGCGTGCTGGTCGCACCCGTGACCATCGGCGCCGGCGGCACCGTGGGCGGCGGCTCCACCATCACCAAGGACACGGCACCTGGCACGCTGACCGTGGCGCGTGCCAAGCAGGTCAGCCTGGGCAACTGGCAGCGGCCGCAGAAGAACAAGAAGTAAGCACGGTATGAACACCGACCTGCTTCCGGGCGAACCGGTCCCCGACCAGGAGATCGAACGGCTGCGTGCCGAGCTCCATGCCGCGCGCGGTGCGCTGGGCGACTTTGCCTACGCGGTTTCGCACGACCTGCGCGCCAGTCTGCGCCACATCCTGTCCTACGCCGCCTTGCTGCGCGAGGAAATGGGGCCGGTGCTGCCGGGCGAGGCCGCGGGTTACCTGGACACCATCCAGGGCGCCTCACGCACCCTGGGCCAGCAGATCGACGGGCTCATGGCCTGGAGCCAGCTCGACCGCACCGAGCTGCAGGTGCAGGAGCTTGAGGCTGCCGCACTGATCGCCGAGGCGCAGGCCCAGCTGGCCGAGGCCTGCGCGGGGCGCGCCATCGACTGGCAGATCCAGGACGGTCTGCCCCTGCTCTTCGGCGACGCGGCGCTGCTGCGCCAGCTCTTTGTGCACCTGCTGTCCAACGCCGTCAAGTTCACGCGCGGCCGTACACCGGCGGAGATCACCATCCGTGCCGAGCTGGTGCCTGAGGGCTGGGTCACCTACACCGTGGCCGACAACGGCGTGGGCTTCGATCCGGTGCGCCAGCACAAGCTCTTCCATGTGTTTCAGCGCCTGCATGGGGCCAGCCAGTTCGAGGGCCTGGGTCTGGGTCTGGCGCTGGCGCGCAAGATCGTCGAGCGCCACGGCGGCAGCATCCGTGCCGAGGGCGCACCCGACGCGGGCTGCCGCGTGAGCTTCACGCTGCTGCGCGCCGTCTGATCAGCCGGGCAGCCGTGCCGGCAGCGGCACGCGCGTGCCGAACTTGCTGCGCTTGACGCTGAAGTAGCTCTTGACGTTGCGCACATTGGCGTCGGCCGTGAAGAGGCGCTGCGCCAGCGCCAGATAGTCCGGCATGTCGCGCGCATGGGCGATGAGCACGAAGTCCGGACCGGGCGAGACGCGGTAGCACTGCTGCACGGTCGCGTCGGCCGCCACGCGCTGCTCGAAGGCCGCCTGCGCCTCTTCGCCCTGACGCTCCAGCGTGATCTCGACGATGGCCGTGAGCCCGTGGCCCAGCAAGGGTGTGAGCTTGTCCACGCCGAGGATGGCCACCTGCTTTTCCACCAGCCCGCTGTCCACCAGGCGCTTGACGCGGCGCAGGCAGGTGGGCGGCGAGATATGGGCACGCGCCGCCAGGGCCTGGTTGCTCAGGCTGGCGTCCTGCTGCAGGGCGTCGAGCAGCAGCAGGTCAATCTGATCGATCGCGATTGATTCCATAATAATTTGTTTTTTGAAATATTTAGATGAACATTGATTTTTGTGAAATTAAAGTTCAATTTCTATTGAAAATCAATCAGATATTTTTCATCAAGCCTTCTACCATCGCGGCATCTTGTTCTGGAGTGAGCACTCATGTGTGGCATCGTCGGCGCCGTTTCCCAGCAAAACATTGTTCCGGTCCTGGTGCAGGGCCTGCAGCGGCTCGAGTACCGCGGTTATGACTCCTGCGGCGTGGCCGTGCACACCACGGCCGGTCCGCAGCGTGCGCGCAGCACCTCGCGCGTGGCCGAGCTGGCAGAGCAGGTGCAGCGCGATGCCGTGACGGGCTACACCGGCATCGCCCACACGCGCTGGGCCACGCATGGCGCGCCCGCCGTGCACAACGCCCACCCGCACTTCAGCCACGGCACGGGCGCGGACGCCGTCGCGCGCGCCGCGCGCGTGGCCCTGGTGCACAACGGCATCATC
>CAMLNH010000073.1 GCA_946481355.1 uncultured Curvibacter sp. | reverse complement strand
GCGGGACCGGCACGGTCTATGAAGATTTCAGCCCGGCTGGCGTGGTCAAGGTCGCGGAGAAGCTGCGCGAGAAGACCGACGAGCTCAAGAAGAAGGCCGAGACCAAGAGCGAGAAGGCCATCATCGAGATGGTGGCCTTGATGTTCCAGGCCATCCTGGCGGAGGAGCGTATCCCGACGACGATCCGGGTCTGGTTTGCGCGCCTGCAGATGCCGGTGTTGCGCGTGGCCCTGGGGGATCCCGAGTTCTTCGGCTCCATCAACCATCCGGCACGTCAGCTGATCGACCGCATGGGCTCCTGCGTGCTGGGCTTCGACGCCAGTGTCATCTCGGGCAGCGCCCTGGAGGCCGAGATCAAGCGCATCGTGCAGGTCATCGAGCAGTACCCCGAGACAGGCAAGCGCGTCTTCCAGATCGTCTATGACGAATTCCAGAAGTTTCTCTCCAAGTACCTGACCGGCAAGGAGAAGACGCAGAAGGTCGTGAGCGTGGCGCAGCAGGTTGAGCAGAAGGAGACACTGACGATCCAGTACACGATCGAGATGCGTAACCTGCTCAAGGACATTCCGGTACGTGACGAGATCCGCACCTTCCTGTTCAAGGTCTGGGCCGAGGTGCTGGCGGTGTCGGCCGTGCGCAAGGGTCCCAAGGACGCCGAAACCGTGGCGCTCAAGAAGGCGGCGGCCGATCTGGTCTGGTCGGCCAGCGCCAAGCCCAACCGCAACGACCGCGCACGCGTGATCCAGGATCTGCCGCAGCTGCTGCAGCGTCTGCGCGTCGGCATGGGGCTGCTGGGCATGTCGCCGACGGACCAGGACGCGCACATCAAGATCGTCAGCGATACCATGGCCGATGCCTTCATGTCCAAGACCCAGGCCATTCCGCAGGCCCAGATTGACGCCATGACGCAGCGTCTGGCCAACCTGGAAGACTTCGTCAGCGAGGACGGTCTGGGCGATCTGCCGCTGGACGCCGAGAGCATCGAGATGATGCTGGGCATCGACGCCTCGACCATCGAGGTGGTCACCAATGGCGGCTCCAAACCCACGCCGGCCATGGTCGCCTGGGCGCAGGAGCTGCAACCCGGCTCCTGGTTCACGCTGGACCACAACGGCAAGGTCAACCAGGTCCAGTTCGTCTGGCGCAGCGATCGCAAGCACCTCAACCTCTTTGCGTCCAGCGACGGCCACAGCTACCTGATTCAGGCCGGCCGTCTGGCCGCCTACCTGCAGGCGGGCCTGCTGCTGCCGCAGGAAGAGGAGACGCTGACTGTGCGCGCTACACGCGAGGCGCTGACGCGGCTCGAAGCCAACCCGGAGCGCCTCGTCGCTTGAAGTGCCAAGGCCCCGCACGCGGGGCCTTGGGGTCGTCATGAGGGGATGATTGGCTCAGTGCGCCACGCGCTCGGCATGGTCATCGTAGAGCTCGTCGAGGATGAGCGCATCCGGCTCTTCGCCAAAACTCCAGTACACCATGAGGATGATGATCTTGAGGTCGTCAAGCGCCATGGGCTCGCCGGGTATGGCCATGGCACGGTCCAGAACCACTTCCCGCATGGGCGGCGGCAGCACCCCGGCCGCCTCCAGGAAGCTGACGAAGCCTAGGCACTCGGCCCCCAGGTGGTTCTGCTCGGCGACCGAGTAGACACGCAGGCTGTCCGGCGACTGCACGCGGGGCAGATCGGTGGTTGGGGGTGTTTCGGGCTCGACATCGAGCCAAAGCGTGCTCTGGGCTGCGAGGTTCAGGCCGTCGAGCCAGAGCAGGGCGTCGCGAATCTCGTCGGCATCGAAACCGATGGCGTTGAGCTTGCGTTCGAGTTGCGGGAGTTCAGGGCAGGCATCGCCGCGCCAGTAGTTTTCGTACACGTACACAAGCACTTCGAACATGGCTTCAATATAGCGCAGAACGCGCCGGGCGCCAGCGGGAAATGGGCGGTGTTCAGGGCGCTGTTGCGCCCGGTGCACGCCGCGCCTGGTGTCAGCTGCGGACCAGGCGTTGCAGCAATCCGCCGGGCAGACGGGCGACCTGCCCTTCGAGCTCCAGGGCCATCAGGCGCGCCTGCAGGCGCGCGATGTCCAAGCCGGTGCGGGCCTGCAAGGCGTCCAGGCTCACCGGATCCATGCCCAAGGCCTGCAGCACGTCATCAGGGTCCGGGTCCATCGGCGCCGATGCCGCGGGCGCCGGTGAGATGCCTGCGGCCCAGCCGGGCAGGTCTTCGAGCACGTCCTGCGCCGACTCGACCAGCTTGGCGCCCTGGCGGATCAGGGCATGGCACCCGCGCGATTGCGTGGCGTGGATGGAGCCCGGGATGGCAAACACTTCCTTGCCCTGCTCGACTGCCAGGCGTGCGGTGATCAGCGAACCCGATTGCAAAGCCGCCTCCACGACCAGGGTGGCGTTCGAGAGCCCCGCGATCAGACGGTTGCGCCGCGGAAAGTTGGCCGCTAGCGGCGGCGTGCCCAGCGGGTATTCGCTGACGATCAGTCCGTGCTCGCTGATGCGGTGCGCCAGAGCGTGGTGGCTCTTGGGATAGACGCGATCCGCCCCGGTGCCGACCACGGCCACGGTGGCCAGGCGATCCGCGCCACGTGCGCCCGCCAGCGCGCCCTCGTGGGCGGCGCCGTCGATGCCCAGCGCCAGACCGGAGACGATGGTCTGGCCCTGCTCGGCCAGGGCCATGGCGAACTGGCGCGCATTGAGTGCGCCCTGGGGTGTGGGATTGCGGCTGCCGACGATGGCCAGACTGCGAGAGCTGTCCAGCGGCAGGTCCAGCCGCCCGCTCAGGTAGAGCAGCAAGGGCGGATCTTCAATGTTCAATAGGGTCTTGGGATAGGCCGCATCACCCAGCGCAACCACCGCGCGTGACACGGGTTCGGCCTGCAGCCAGGCCCAGGTGCTGTCCAGCAACGCGGTCCAGCCTTCGGGGGGCTGCAACAGGGCCGCGGCTTGGGCTGGGGTCAGGACCGCTTGCAGAGCCTGGGGCGTTTGGGTGTAGAGCCCTTCGGGCGGACCGAAGGCCGCGAGCAGGCGGCGAGCGCTGGTGTCGCCGAGACCGGGGGTGAGCGTCAGGCGCAACCAGGCGCCCAGTTCTTCGCGCTCCATGGCCGGTGTGCGCGATACCGGTGCCGGGCCTTACTGTGGCGAGGCCAGGCGGTCCCCGACCCGGACCGCATCGGTGATGTCGAGGATCAGGCCGTAGGACAGTTTCTCGTAGACACGGAACACCATCAGCAGGCCGTTGCGCTCGTTGGGCAGCTTGATCAGCGGCCGTGCCGGATCGGTCGTGTCCGTGAGCTGCTGGCCGTCCTTGAGGATGGCCAGCACATGGCCGCTCTGGATGCCTTCACGGCGCCCGCGGTTGAGCACCACCACCTGGTTCTGCGAGGCATTGACCACGGTGCTGTTGCCGTAGATCGAGACGATGCGGCCGGTGATGTTGCCCGCCGGTGCGCGCGGCACGAAGTTCAGGAACTCGCGCTCGGGTTCGGGCGCCAGACGGTCGCCCACCAGCATCTCGCTCTTGGCGGACGTGATGTCGATGGTGGCCGGTACCAGAGCCGTGTCGACCTTGCCACCGGCGGAGGCAATCTCGGTGCTGCCCTCGCTGCGTGCGAGCAAGGCCTTGCCCAGGAATTCAGCTTCGTAGCCCAGGATCTCCCCGGTCTCCGGGTCCTTGAGCGGCTTGGCATCACGGAAGACGCGGTATTGCTTGAGCTTGGGCTGGTCGTCCAGCAGCGGGGCGCTGGCGGGGCCGCGGGCATAGACGCGGTCGCCGCGCCCGATGATCACACGGTTTTCGCCGGCGGCGACGATGCGCGGCGCCATCTGCAACTCGCCTTCCTCAACAATCAGAGGTTCGGCCAGAAAGCCCTCGATGTCGCGGGTGCGCAGCGCGGTCAGCGGTGTCTTGTATTCCTCGTAGCGGATGCTGGGCGACAGGCGCACGGTCTCGATGCCGGTATCGCCCTCGCGGCTGCCGCCTGTGCCGGCGGTGGTCGTGCCCGTGCCGCCTGTCGCGGCCTTACCGTCTCCGGTACCCGGAGGCGTGCTGCTGAGCAGGGCACGGCCATCGCGTTTGATCAGGTAGAGCGCCTGCCCCGGGAAGATCAGGTGGGGATTGAGAATCTCCTCCATGTTCATGCCCCAGAGCTCGGGCCAGCGCCAGGGGCTCTTGAGGAACATCTTGGAGATGCCCCAGAGCGTGTCGCCAGCCTTGACCACATAGCTGTCAGGCGCTTCGGGGGCCAGTTCGGACAGGGGGACGCCAGCCTGGGCCACCTTGTCGGCCGTGGACCGCTGCTCCTGCGAGATCGGCAGATTGGGGAATTTCTGGCTCCAGACCGGCAGGCTCAGCAGGCCCAGGGCCGCGATCATGGAAACTCGGGCGCTGACCCCCATCCTGCTTGTCGTCATGTATTGCTGCTTCACAATGCCCCCGGCTGATTCCGGGCGCGGGCAGACCGCCCGCCTCACCCGGAAAACTTAATAAATCACGCGCGATTTTGCGCCCAAGCCCTTGATTGGGCAATGTTTTCTGAACTTTGTTGCAAACTGCCCGACCAAAAGTGGCGAAAATAACGACATTGAAGAGGATTTATGGCTCTGCTCCCCATTCTTTGTTTTCCTGACGAGCGCCTGCACACCGTGGCCAAGCCTGTGCAGGCCGTGGACGCGCGCATCAAGCAGCTGATCGCAGACATGTTCGAAACCATGCATGACTCGCACGGCATCGGCCTGGCGGCGACCCAGGTCAATGTGCATGAGCGCCTGATCGTCATCGATGTGTCTGAGGGGCGTGACCAGCCCCTGGTGCTGATCAACCCGGAGATCATCTGGGCCAGCCCCGAGACCAGGATCAACGACGAAGGCTGCCTGTCCGTGCCCGGCATCTACGACGGCGTCGAGCGCCATGAGCGCGTGCACGTGCGTGCGCTCGACGGCGAGGGCAAGGAGCAGATGATCGAGGCCGAGGGCCTGCTGGCCATCTGCATCCAGCACGAGATGGACCACCTGATGGGCAAGGTCTTTGTCGAATACCTCTCCCCGCTCAAGCGCAACCGCATCAAGACCAAGATGCTCAAGGCCCAGCGCGAGGCGCAGCGTTGAGAGTCGCCTTTGCCGGCACGCCCGAGTTCGCCCGGGTGGCGCTGGAAAGGCTGCATGCCGCCGGATTCACGATACCCCTGGTCCTGACCCAGCCCGACCGGCCCGCGGGCCGCGGCATGAAACTGCAGGCCTCGCCCGTCAAGCAGTACGCACTGGCCCACGCCTTGCCCGTGGCGCAACCGCCGAGCCTGCGGCTCGATGGCAAGTACCCCGAAGAAGCTGCTGCGGCACGCGCGGCGCTGGAGGCTGCGCAAGCCGACGTGATGGTCGTGGCGGCTTATGGCCTGATCCTGCCGCAGTGGGTGCTGGACCTGCCCCGCCTGGGTTGCCTGAACATCCATGCGTCCCTGCTGCCGCGCTGGCGCGGCGCCGCGCCCATCCACCGCGCCATCGAGGCGGGTGACGCCGAGACCGGCGTCACCATCATGCAGATGGACGCGGGGCTGGACACGGGGGACATGCTCCTGGTCGAGCGTCTGCGCATCCAGCCGGAAGACACGACGGGCAGCCTGCATGACAAGCTGGCCGTGCTGGGTGGACGGCTCATCGTCGAGGCGCTGGAGATCGCGGCCTGCGGCGGCCTGGCGCGCACGCCCCAGCCCGCCGAGGGCGTGACCTATGCCCGCAAGATCGAGAAGGCCGAGGCGCAGATCCAGTGGGCGCAAGCCGCGGACACGGTCGCACGCCGCATCCGGGCCTTCAACCCGGTCCCCGGCGCGGCCACGCTGTGGCAGGGCGAGTCGCTCAAGCTCTGGCAGGCGCAGGTCGACGGCGCCACGCAAGACAGCGGCCAGCCGCCGGGGACGGTGCTGGCGACCCAGGCCGATGGCATCCGCGTGCAGTGCGGACAGGGCGTGCTCTGCGTCACCGAACTGCAGCGTGCCGGTGGCAAGCGTCTGTCCGCTGCCGACTTCCTGCGCGGCCAGGCGCTGCCGACCGGTGTCGTGCTGGGAGCCTGAGCCATGGGCAGGCTGCGCCAGTTCGTCGAACATCCCGAGTTTCGCCAGGGCTTGCGCGACATGAGTTCGGTGGCGCCGGGGCTGGCCGCCTGGGGCATGATGACCGGCGTGGCGATGATCAAGTCCGGCATGAGCCTGGTCGAGGCCGTGGCCATGACCCTGCTGGTCTATGCGGGCAGCTCGCAACTCGCGGCCATCCCGCTGATCGCAGCCGGTGCGCCCGTGATCGTGATCTGGGCCACGGGCTTTTGCGTCAACCTGCGCTTCGTGGTCTTCAGCGCCCACATGCGTCCCTACCTCATGCACCTGCCACGACGCTGGCGCCTGCTGGCGGGCTACGTCACGGCCGACATCAGCTACGTGATGTTCACCCGGCGCTTCCATCAGCCGCCGCAGACGGCGCAGGAGCGCCAGGCCCAGCTGGCCTATCTCATGGGCGGCTGCGCCATCAACTGGACGAGCTGGCAGGCGGCCAGCCTGCTGGGCATCCTGCTGGCGCACTCGGTGCCCATGCATTGGGGGTTGGGTTTTGCCGGCATCCTGGCCTTGCTGGGCGTGGCTTGCTCGCTGGCCAGCAGCAAGCTGCGCGTGGTTTCGGCCGGCGTGGCTGGCGCGGCGGCTGTGACGGTGTTCGCCCTGCCTTTCAAGCTCAACATCGTGGTGGCGATTGCCGCTGCCGTCGCCTTGTGTCTGCTGCTTGAGAAGGCGCCGCCGTTCCGACATGGGGAAGCACGGTGAAAGAGACGGACTTCTGGACCCTGGGTGTCATCGTCGGCCTGGCTGCGGTGACGGTGATCACACGCTCCTTCTTTTTCATCTCCAGCAAGCCCTGGAGCCTGCCGCACTGGGCCCAGCGCGGCCTGCAGTACGCACCCATCGCTGCGCTGGCGGCGGTCATCGTGCCCGAAATCGTCATGAGCCACGGGCATCTGGTGCAGACCTGGCAGGACGCGCGTCTCTATGCCGTGGCGGCTGGTGCGGCCTGGTACTTCTGGCAGCGCCGCAGCAGCTGGGCCATGCTGGGCACCATCGTGGTCGGCATGGCGGTGTACCTGCCGTTGCGCCTGGGTCTGGGCTGGTAAGGCCCTCTAGAATCTGGGCTGATGCATCCAGGCGTTGCGCCTGATGGATGCCCCGGTTTTCCAACTTCCAGTCCCATCATGAACTTCCTCCGCTTCCAGACCCTGTGCGAACAGGGACAGGCCCAGAACCAGCGCGTCTTCATCCGTGCCGACCTCAACGTCCCGCAGGATGACCAGGGGGCCATCACCGAAGACACCCGGATCCGTGCCTCGATCCCCTGTATCGAGATGGCGCTCAAGGCCGGCGCGGCCGTGATGGTCACTTCGCACCTGGGCCGGCCCACCGAAGGCGACATGAAGCCCGAAGACAGCCTGGCACCGGTCGCCACGCGCCTGGGTGAGCTCATGGGGCGCGAGGTGCCGCTGGTGACCAACTGGCTGGATGGCGTCCAGGTCCAGCCCGGCCAGCTGGTCATGCTCGAGAACGTGCGTGTGAACCAGGGCGAGAAGAAGAACAGCGAAGAGCTCAGCCGGAAGATGGCGGCGCTCTGCGACATCTTCGTGCACGACGCCTTCGGTACGGCACACCGCGCCGAGGCCTCGACCTACGGTATCGCCCAGTACGCCAAGGTGGCCTGCGCCGGCCCGCTGCTGGCAGCCGAGATGGACGCCATCTCCAAGGCGCTGCAGAACCCCAAGCGTCCGCTGGTGGCTATCGTGGGCGGCTCCAAGGTTTCCACCAAGCTGTCCATTCTCAAGACCCTGGCCTCACGGGTGGACCAGCTCATCGTGGGTGGCGGCATCGCCAACACCTTCCTGCTGGCCGCGGGCCAGCGCATCGGCGATTCCCTGGCCGAGCCGGAGATGGTGCGCGAGGCGCAGCAGGTCATGGACCTGATGAAAGCGCGTGGCGCCGAGGTGCCGCTGCCGGTGGACGTGGTGGTGGCCGACGAGCTGTCCTCGCTGGCCCGGGCCAACCTCGTGGCCGCGGACCAGGTCGGTCCGCATGACCGCATCCTGGACATCGGCCCCAAGAGCGCGGCCAAGCTGGCCGACATCGTGGCCCACGCCGGCACCATCGTCTGGAACGGCCCGGTGGGCGTGTTCGAGTACGACCAGTTTGCCGGCGGTACCAAGATGCTGGCGGCGGCGATTGCCCACTCGAACGCGTTTTCCATTGCCGGGGGCGGCGACACGCTGGCGGCCATCGCCAAGTTCAACATCACGGACCAGGTGGGCTACATCTCGACCGGTGGCGGCGCCTTCCTGGAAGTGCTGGAAGGCAAGACCCTGCCGGCTTTCGAGATCCTGGCCAAGCGTGCGGCCTGAACGGCTAACGCGCGTCCTGTTGCCACAACGGCCCCATCGGGGCCGTTTTCATGTTGTCGCTCTCATGTAACCAATTTCATGCCAGAATCGAAACTAAGTTACAAGGAGATGAACCCATGACGCGTCGTGCGACCAAGATAGTTGTGACCCTCGGCCCCGCTTCCAGTGATCCGGCCCTGCTGGAGCAGATGATCCGCGCGGGGGTCAACGTCGTGCGGCTGAACTTCAGCCACGGCAAGGCCCAGGACCATATCGACCGTGCACGTCTGGTGCGCGAGGCTGCCGCCCGTGCCGGGCGTGAGGTGGCCATCATGGCCGACCTGCAGGGCCCCAAGATCCGTGTCGGCAAGTTTGCCGAGAACAAGGTGCAGCTCAAGACCGGCCAGAAATTCGTGCTGGATGCCAGCCGCACCGAGCCGGGGGACATCCATGGCGTGGGTCTGGATTACAAGGAACTGCCCCAGGACGTGAAGCCGGGCGACCTGCTGCTGCTCAACGACGGCCTGATCCTCATGGAGGTCGAGAGCGTCAAGGGACAGGCCGTGCACTGCAAGGTGAACCAGGGCGGTGAACTGTCCAACAACAAGGGCATCAACAAGAAGGGCGGGGGCCTGACCGCGCCGGCCCTCACGGCCAAGGACATGGAGGACATCAAGACCGCCATGAGCTTCCAGGCCGACTACGTGGCCGTGAGCTTCCCGCAGAACGCCACCGACATGGAGATGGCGCGCCAGCTCTGCAATGTGGCCGCAGCCGAGTACAACCACAAGCCGCACCTGATCGCCAAGATCGAGCGCGCCGAGGCCATCCCCAGGCTCGAGGAAATCCTGCGCGCCAGCGACAGCATCATGGTCGCGCGCGGCGACCTGGCCATTGAGGTGGGCAACGCGGCCGTGCCCGCGCTGCAAAAGCGCATGATCAAGATGGCGCACGAGATGGACAAGACCGTGATCACGGCCACCCACATGATGGAGTCCATGATCAACAACCCCATGCCCACGCGTGCCGAGGTCAGCGACGTGGCCAATGCGGTGCTCGACGGCTCCGACGCCGTGATGACTTCAGCAGAGACCGCTGCCGGCAAGTTCCCGCTCGAAACCGTGGTCGAGATGGCCAGCATCTGTCTGGCCGCGGAGTCGGCCGAAGAGGTCAAGCTCGACGCCGATTTCTCGGGCGCGACCTTCGACCGCATCGATCAGTCCATCGCCATGGGCGCCCTGTTCACGGCCTACCATCTGGGTGCCAAGGCCATCGTGGCGCTGACTGATTCCGGCTCCACCGCCCTGTGGATGAGCCGCCATCGCATCCATATCCCGATCTACGCGCTGACCCCCAAGGTGGCCACCCAGCGCAAGATGACCCTGTACCGCAACGTCAGCCCCCTGCTCATGGACACCAGCGCCGACCGCGACACGGC
>CAMLNH010000072.1 GCA_946481355.1 uncultured Curvibacter sp. | reverse complement strand
GGCCTTCGGCATCTATCTGCCGGGCAACTGGTCCGTGCCCTTCGGCATCGTGCTCGTGCTGGACCGGCTCTCGGCGCTGATGCTGGTGCTCACGGCCTGCGTGGGGCTGGCCTCGCTGCTCTATGCGCTGGCGCGCTGGCACCAGGCCGGCGTGTACTTCCATGTGATGTTCCAGCTGCAGCTCATGGGTCTCTATGGCGCCTTCCTCACGGCCGACCTGTTCAACCTCTTCGTCTTCTTCGAGGTGCTGCTGGCGGCCAGCTATGGCCTGCTGCTGCATGGCGGCGGCGCTACACGGGTGCGTGCGGGTCTGCACTACATCGCAGTCAACCTCGTGGCCTCGCTGCTTTTCCTGATCGGCGTGGCCGTGCTTTATGGTGTGACGGGCACGCTCAACATGGCCGACATCGCGGCCAAGCTGCCCTTGGTGCCCGCAGCCGACCGCGGCCTGCTGCACGCGGGCGCGGCCATCCTGGCCATTGCCTTCCTGGCCAAGGCCGCGCTGTGGCCGCTGAACTTCTGGTTGCCCGGCGCCTACGGTGCGGCCAGTGCCCCGGTGTCCGCTCTCTTCGCCATCCTCACCAAGGTCGGCGTCTACGCCGTGCTGCGCCTGTGGACGCTGTGCTTCCCGGCCGATGCTGGCGGCTCGGCCCTCTTCGGCAGCGGCGCCCTGGTCTGGGGCGGCGTGCTCACGCTGGCCTTTGGCGCCGTGGGCATGCTGGCCTCGCAGCAGCTCGGGCGCTTCGCGGCCTACAGCGTGATCGCCTCCTCGGGCACCCTGATCGCGGCCTTCGGCTTCGGCGCGCCCGTGCTGGCCAGTGCTGCGCTGTTCTACCTGGCCAGCTCCACGCTGGCCGCGGCGGCGCTCTTCCTGCTGGTGGAACTGCTGGAGCGTGCGCGCCAGGTCGAGCTCGGCCCCGAGGGGGTGGACGACGGGCGCGATGCGCTGCGCGCCTTCACGGCCGAGCCGCCGCCGGGCACCAACCTCGATGACGATGAAGAGGCCCTGATCGGCCGCGCCATCCCGGCGGCCCTGGCCTTTCTGGGCCTCACCTTCGCGGTCTGCGGCCTGGTCATCAGCGGGCTGCCGCCGTTCTCCGGCTTCGTGGCCAAGCTGGCCATGCTCACGGCCCTGCTCGATCTGCAGCGCCCGGCGGCGTGGACGCTGTTCGCGCTGCTGCTGCTCTCGGGCCTGATGGCGGCCACGGCACTGCTGCGCATCGGCGTGCGCCACTTCTGGACGGCGCAGGCCCGGCCCGCGCCGCGTCTGCGCGTGGTCGAGACCCTGCCCATCGGCCTGCTGCTGGCGGCGGGCCTGGTCCTGGTGCTGCGTGGCGAAGCGGCGCTGAACTACATGCGTCAGACCGCCTACACCCTGCACAACCCGGCGGCCTACACCTATGCCGTGTTCTCGGTGCGCCCGCGGCCTTCGCCCGCGACGGGAGGGCATCCATGAAGCGCTGGCTCCCTGCGCCCCTGCTCTCGGCCGGCCTGTTCGCGCTCTGGCTCATGCTCAGCCGCAGCCTGGGCGCAGGCACGGTGCTGCTGGGCCTGCTGCTGGCCTGGCTGCTGCCCTTGATGGCGGCACCGTTGCGCCCGGCCGGTCCGCGCGTGCGCCAGCCCCTGCTGCTGGCACGCCTGATCCTGCGCGTGGGCCGTGACGTGGTGCTGTCGGGTGTGGAGGTGGCGCGCGGCGTGCTGCGCGCGCGGCGCACCCCGCCGCGTGGCCGCTTCGTCGTGGTGCCGCTGGACTTGCGCAACGACCATGCCCTGGCCGCGCTGGCCATGATCACGGCCGTGATCCCGGGCACGGTCTGGTGCGAGCTCGCGCCCGACCGCAGCCGCCTGCTGCTGCACGTCTTCGACCTGGCCGACGAGGCTGCTTTCATCGCCCACTACAAGGCGGACTACGAACACCCGCTCAAGGAGATTCTCGAATGAGTCCGCTGCTGAGTCTGGCCATCACCATCACCCTGGGGCTCTATGCCGTGGCCATGGGCATCGGCCTCATGCGTCTGCTGCGCGGCCCCAGCGCCCAGGACCGCGTGCTCGCGCTGGACTTCCTCTATATCGTGGGCATGCTCATCATGCTCGTGCTGGCCATCCGTTACGACAGCAGCATGTATTTCGAAGGCGCCTTCCTCATGGTGCTGTTCGGCTTCGTCGGCTCGCTGGCCATGGCCAAGTTTTTGCTGCGCGGCGAGGTGACCGAATGATGGCGCCCTGGAGCGAAATCCTCGTGGCGTTGCTGCTGCTGGCCAGCGGCGCCGTGGTGCTGGCCGCGGCCCTGGGCCTGTGGCGCCTGCCGGACTTCTTTGCGCGCATGCATGCGCCCGCGCTGGCCTCCACGCTGGCGGCCTGGATCGTGACGCTGGCCTCCATCGTGCATTTCTCGGTGCGCGCCGGCGAGCTCTCGCTGCACGTCTGGCTCATCATCATCATCCTGTCCATCACCGCGCCGGTGACCACCATCGTGCTGGCGCGCGCGGCGCTGTTCCGCCGCCGCCTGGCCGGCGACGACCTGCCGCCGCCGCTGGATCACCAGCAGCCCTGAGCCCCGGTGCCCGTCACGGGCCGGGCCTGCGGAAATTTTCCGCAACCGCCGGGTGCGCGACGGAATTGGGTTATCTTCAAAAAACTTCCCCCCCTGCTTTCCGGACACCTACCCCATGCCGCATGACGTCACCCTGATTGCCACGGTCGCCGTCGGCTTCGGCATGGCCATGGTGCTGGGCCTGGTTGCGGTTCAGTTGCGCATGCCGCCGCTGGTGGGCTATCTGTTGGCCGGCATCGTGGTGAGTCCCCATACGCCAGGATTCGTGGCCGATGTGGGTCTGGCCGGCCAGCTGGCCGAGATCGGCGTGATGTTGCTGATGTTCGGCGTGGGGCTGCATTTCTCCATGCGTGAGCTGCTCGCGGTGCGGCGCATTGCCGTGCCCGGCGCCCTGGTGCAGATCGCGGTGGCCGTGGTGCTGGGCATGGGCGCGGCCATGGCCTGGGGCTGGCACTGGGGCGGGGCGCTGATCTTCGGTCTGTGCCTGTCGGTGGCCAGCACCGTGGTGCTGCTGCGCGCGCTGGAAGCCAAGGGCCTGCTCGACAGCATCAACGGCCGCATCGCCGTGGGTTGGCTGGTGGTGGAAGACCTGGTCATGGTGCTGGTGCTTGTGCTGGTGCCGGCGCTGGTCGGTGTCATGAGCGCGGCGGGCGGGGGCGCGGTAGCCGATGCCAGCGAGCTGTGGACCACCCTGGGCCTGACGCTGGCCAAGGTGGCGGCCTTCATCGCCGTGATGCTGGTGGTGGGGCGGCGTGTCTTTCCCAAGCTGCTGTGGTGGGTGGCGCGCACCGGCTCGCGCGAGCTGTTCACGCTGTGCGTGGTGGCGGCCGCCATCGGCATGGCCTTTGGTGCGGCCATGCTCTTCGACGTGTCCTTCGCGCTGGGCGCCTTCTTTGCCGGCATGATGATGCGCGAGTCGGAGTACAGCCACCGTGCGGCCGACGAATCGCTGCCGCTGCGCGATGCCTTTGCCGTGCTGTTCTTCGTCTCGGTCGGCATGCTGTTCGACCCCGCGGTGCTGTGGCAGCAGCCGCTCAAGGTGCTGGCGGTGGTGGCCATCATCCTGGTGGGCAAGACGCTGGCGGCCGTCGCTCTGGTGCTGCTGTTCCGCTACCCGCTCAACACCGCGTTGACCATCGGCGCCAGCCTGGCGCAGATCGGCGAGTTCTCCTTCATCCTCGCCGGCATGGGCGTGGCGCTGCAACTGATGCCGACCGAAGGGCAGAGCCTGGTGCTGGCCGGTGCGCTGATATCGATCGCCGCCAACTCGGCGGTGTTCGCCGCCATCGGCCCGCTGCAGAACTGGCTGCGCCAGCGTTCCGAGCTGGTGCGCCGCTTCGAGCAGCGCGACGACCCGCTGGCCGAACTGCCCATGTCCACCGACCCGAGGCAGCTCACCGGGCAGCTGGTGCTGGTGGGTTACGGCAGTGTGGGCCGGCGCATGGCAACCGAGCTGCGCGAGCAGCACATCCACTTTGTGGTTGCCGAGCAAAACCGGGAGCTGGTGGAGGATCTGCGCCGCCAGGGCATCCCGGCCGTCAGCGGCGACGCGGCCGAACCCGAGGTGCTGATCCAGGCCCACATCGCGCGCGCCGCCATGCTGGTCATCACGCCGCCCGATTCCATGCGCGCGCGCCGCATGGTGGAGACCGCCCGCGCGCTCAACCCCCAGGTGGAAATCCTGCTGCGCACCCTGAGCGAAGACGAAGCCCGGCTGCTGCGCCAGGAGGGGCTGGGCACGGTCTTCCTGGGCAAGGAAGAGCTCTCGCGCAGCATGAGCGAACGGGTGCTGGACCGCATGCGCCCCCACCACGGCAACGTGAACACACGCACCTGAGTTGCCCGCTTGTTCCGGCAGGGCTGCGGGTAAGATGAAGCGCATCCATTGTGTTGCCTCAGGAGGAGCGTTCCATGACCACCAACCTGTCTCACTGGCGTTTCTTTCGTGCCGGCGGCTTTGACCAGGTGCGCCTGGACACCGCGGCCGAGCTGCTCAGCATCGGCCAGCTCGACCAGAAGCTCTGGGTCGCCCTGTCCTGCCCCGTGCAGGGCATCGAGTTCGATGCGCGCACGCTGTCCTTCGTCGACAGCGACGGTGACGGCCAGGTCCGCGCACCCGAGCTGCTCGCGGCTGTGCAGTGGGCCGGCGAGCGCCTGCAGGACCCCGAAGTGCTGGTGGGCAAGCTGCCTGGCGTGCCGCTGAGCGCCATCCGCGCCGACGATGAGGAGGGCGCCGTCATCGTGGCCGCCGCGCGCGAGCTGCTCGCCGACCTGGGCAGCAGCGAGGACATGATCCCCGTGGAAGCCGCCCGGGCCGCGCAGGCGCGCCATGCCCAGCGCGCGCACGCGGCCTGGGAGGCCGCAGGCGCCGCCGCCCGTCCGCTGGGCGAGGCCACGGCCGTGGCCCATGCCGCTCTGACCGAGGTGGCCGAGAAGGTCGAGGACTGGTTCGTGCGTTGCCGCCTGGCCGCCTATGACGAGCGCGCCGGCAGCGCCCTCAACGCCGCCGAGGCCACGCTGGCCGCGCTGGGCGCCACCACGCTCAGGACCGACACCGAAGGTGTGGCCGCGCTGCCGCTGGCGCGTGTGCACCCGGGCGCCGCGCTGCCCCTGGGCTCCGGGCTCAACCCGGCCTGGGCGTCACGCATGGCGGCGTTGCGCGATGCCGCCGTGCTGCCCCTGCTGGGCGAGCGCGCCCTGCTGACCGAAGCCGACTGGCAGACCGTCAAGGACAAGCTCGCGCCCTACGCGGCCTGGCTCGCGGCCCAGCCCGATGTGGCGGCCGAAGGCGAGGGCATCCGCCAGCTGGAAAAGCTCGCGCATTACGTGCGCGACCTGCAGACCCTGGCCAACAACTTCGTCGCCTTCCGCGACTTCTACACCCGCCAGGGCAAGGCCAGCTTCCAGGTCGGCACGCTCTACCTCGACGGCCGTTCGGCCGAGCTCTGCGTGGCCGTCAACGATGCCGGCCGCCACGCGGCGCTGGCCACGCTCGCGCGCATCTGCCTGGTCTATTGCGACTGCGTGCGCGGCGCCGACAAGCTCAGCGTGGCCGCGGCCTTCACCGCGGGCGACTCCGACCAGCTCATGGTGGGTCGCAACGGCGTGTTCTACGACCGCCAGGGCCGCGACTGGAATGCCACCATCACCAAGATCGTCGAGCACCCCATCAGCCTGCGCCAGGCCTTCTGGTCGCCCTACAAGCGCCTGGCGCGCTTCGTCGGCGAGCAGCTGCAGAAGATTGCCGCGAACAAGGCCAAGGCCTCGGACGACAAGCTGACCGCCGCCGCCGTGGACAGCGGCAAGAAAGTGGGCACCGTTGCCGCCGCCCCGGCCACGCCCGCGCCGCCTCCCGCACCCTTCGACGTGGCCAAGTTCGCCGGTATCTTTGCCGCCATCGGCCTGGCCCTGGGCGCCATCGGCTCGGCGCTGGCCGCGGTGCTCTCCGGCTTCTTTTCCCTGGTCTGGTGGCAGTGGCCCATCGCCATCGCCGGTCTGGTGCTGGTGATCTCGGGCCCGGCCGTCATCCTGGCCTGGTTCAAGCTGCGCAGCCGCAACCTGGGCCCGATCCTCGACGCCAATGGCTGGGCCATCAACGCACGCGCCAAGGTCAACATCCCTTTCGGCACCTCGCTGACCCAGCTGGCCCAGCTGCCGGCCCAAGCCGAGCGCGCGCTCACCGATCCCTACGCCGAGCAGAAGAAGCCTTGGGGGCTCTATCTCTTCCTCGTGGCCGTCGCGCTGTTTGCGGCCTTTGCTTGGGTGTTGCGTGATCATTTCAAGTGACAGCGTGATGAGTGCAGGCTTGCGCGCGCTGGACGCGGCTCTGGAGGCGGTGCAGGCGCAGACCCGGATCCCGGGGCACGGTCCGGTGTCGCTGGACACGCTGGCGCTGCCCCACGGCCTGTCGGCGCTGGTGCTCGCGCCCCATCCGGATGATTTCGACGCCATCGCCATCACCCTGCGCCGCCTGCAGGCGCAGGGCATGCACCTGCACCTCGCGGTCTGCACTACGGGTGCCAGCGGTGTGGAGCCCGGCTATGCCGGGGCGCAGACCGATGAGGCCAGGGCCGCGCTGCGCGAGCGTGAGCAGGCGGCGAGCTGCGCCTACTTCGGCCTGCCGGCGGCGCAGCTGGAGTTCCTGCGTCTGCCCAATGACGAGGGCGGCAACCCGCGCCTCGACGAAGCCAACCACGCCACCGTGCAGCGCCTGCTCGCCCAGCAGCA
Organism: uncultured Curvibacter sp.; assembly: GCA_946481355.1. Next base: position 3,071 of record CAMLNH010000072.1, on the reverse strand, counting down.
ACCCCACTGCGTTTTTCTGCCGCACGGCAAGGACAGCAACGTGACCCACCAGCGCACCTATGCGCTGATCGAAGCCGTGACGCGGCAGATGCGCTATCCGCTGTGGGCCTGGCTCAACCAGGACGCCAAGACCCTGGCCATGCAGCAAGACCTGTACACACCCTTCGATGAAGACGCCGCGCGCTGGAAGGCCGAGCTACTGCGCTTTCATGCCTCTCAGCACCAGCGCAACCTCAACACGCGCGGGCACGGTTTCGACGTTCGCGTGCTGCGCATCAACCAGCAGGCGGCTGCCGCGGTGCAGGCAACCCAGCCCTACGCCGAAGTGTTCGAGCTCCAGCGGCTCGGCTGAGGCCGGCCAACACCCGGAGCCGAGGCACTCAGCTCGGCGTGTCGTCGTCGCGGCGGAAATAGCCGCGGCTGGCCTGGCGCAGGAAATCGAGTTGCTTCTCGAAGTTGCGGCAGCCCTGGCACATGGCCAGGTGCAGGTGCAGCGGCAGGCGTTCGCGCAGGGCCAGCGGGCGGTCCTGGGCTTCGGAGAGCAGGCGGTTGACTTCCTTGCAGCTCAGCATGGCGCGGCCTCCCCGGCAAACCAGCCACGCTGCAGGCACAGGCGCAGCGCATTGCGCGCCCGGTGCAGGATGACGTTGCAGTTGCTCACGGTGATGCCCAGGGTCTGGCAGACCTCGGGCGTCTCGAAGTCCAGGAACTCGCGCATCATGAAGACGCGCGCCGTGTTCTCGGGCAAATGGTTGAGGCAGGCGTCGAACACGTCCCAGAAATGCTGCTGGCGCAGGCAGGCCTCGGGGTCGCCCCAGCTCTGCGGGCGGGCCGTCGGCGTCCAGTGCCCGCTCTCGCGGAACAGGGTCTCGAAGGTCTGGTCCATGCTTTCCTCCTCGGCCGAGAGTGCCGAGACATTGGTGCTGCGGCTCTGCAGGCGGATCAGGTCCACGATCTTGTGCTTGAGGATGCCGAACACCCAGGTCTTCATGGCTGCACGCCCGGCGAACTGCTGCGCGTTCTGCAGCGCGGCCAGCAGGGCTTCCTGCACCACGTCCTCGGCTGCTGCGGCGTCACGCAGCTGCAGGCGCGCAAAGCGCAGCAGGTCGGGGCGCAGGGCGGCCAGGGCGTCGGCGTCGGGCATCCGGTCATTAGAACAGAGTGGTCAGCCGCACCCAGGACTCGGGCAGCACGTCGAGTACCTGTGCTTCGAGCCATTTGTCGGCACCGGTGAGAATGGCCACGCCGGCGGCCACGATGAGCCCGCCGAAGACCTTCTTCAGCGTCTCCGCATGCATCAGCACCCAGCCCCGCGCGCGCACGAAGCCGCTGCGCGAGGCATAGGCCGCCACCATCAGCGGCACCGCCGCACCCAGGCCGAACAGACCCAGGATGAAGGCGCCGCGCCCGGCTCCGCCCTCGCTGGCCACCAGCGTCATGGCCGAGGCCAGCAGCGGGCCCGAGCACGGACTCCACACCAGGCCCAGCAGACCACCGAGCGCCAGCGCGCCCAGCAGCGAACCCGCGTTGAGCCGGCTGCTCGCGGCCTGCACGCTGCTGGCGATGGGCATCACGGCCTGCGTGAAGCGTTCGTTGAGTACAGGCACCAGCATCACGATGCCAAAGGCGATCAGCATGGCCGCGCCGAGCGTGCGCACGCTGTCGGCGTCCACGCCCAGCGCGGGCCCCAGCGTGCCGAGCAGCAGGCCGATGCCCGCGAACGAGGCCGTCATGCCCGCGCCCATGGCCAGCGGCGCCAAACGGTTGGACTGCACGGCGCCGCCCAGCACCAGGGGCAGCAGCGGAAACACGCAGGGCGAGAGCGTGGTCAGGCTGCCGGCCACCATGCTGAGGCCGAGATGGGTGAGGGTGATGTCAGGCATCGCGGGCTTCAGCTCAGAGGGCGGACTTGAGCACGTCGCGCAGCACGGCGGCGTCGGTCTCGCCGCCCGAGCGGCGCATTTCCTGGCTGCCGCGGTAGACGATGAGCGTGGACTGGGCGCGCACCTTGAGTTCGCGCTTGAGTTCGCGCTCCTTGTCGTAGTTCACCACCAGCAGGGTCAGCGGCAGGCTGGCATCGCCCTTGAAGGACTGGAACACCTTCTCCTGCGCGCGGCAGGTGGGGCACCAGTCGGCATGGAAGTGCAGGGCCACGGGCTGACCGGCCTGTTGCGCGGCCTGCAGGGCGGCGGGGCTGTAGGGCTGGATGTTGAGGGCCTGGGCGCTGCCGAAACTCAGCAGCAGGGCCAGCATGGCCAGAACCTGGCGCAGGGATTTCATGGACAGGTCTCCGTTGAGATACGGGGCCGACCACCGGCCCCGCCTGTCCATGGGTCGGCGCAGGGCGCCGATTTCTTGCACCGGGGCTAAACGCCGCGTGCGCGGTCGGCGTGGAACTGCTGCACGAAGGCGCCGAACGTGCCTGCGTCCAGCGCGGCGCGCACTTCCTTCATCAGGTTCAGGTAGTAGTGCAGGTTGTGCACCGTGCTCAGCATGGGGCCCAGCATCTCCCCGCAGCGGTCCAGGTGGTGCAGGTAGGCGCGGCTGAAGCCGGCGCGGCCGCCGTCGTTCCAGCTCACGCCGGCCGTGCCCGCGCAGGCGTAGCAGGTGCAGGTGGGGTCGATGGGCTGAGGGTCGGCCTTGTGGCGCGCGTTGCGCAGCTTCAAATCACCGTGGCGGGTGAAGATGGTGCCGTTGCGCGCATTGCGCGTGGGCATCACGCAGTCGAACATGTCCACCCCGCACTGCACGCCCAGCACCAAGTCTTCCGGTGTGCCCACGCCCATGAGGTAGCGCGGCTTGTGCGCCGGCAGGCGGTGCGGCGTATGGGCCATGATCTGGTTCATGAGCTCCTTGGGTTCGCCCACGCTCACCCCGCCCACGGCATAGCCCGGGAAATCCATCTCGACCAGCGCCTCCAGCGATTCCTGGCGCAGGTGCTCGAACATGCCGCCCTGCACGATGCCAAAGAGCGCGTTGGGGTTCTCCAGCCGTGCAAATTCGTTCTTGGAGCGCAGCGCCCAGCGCCGGCTCATCTCCATGCTCACGCGCGCCTCGGCTTCGGTGGTGAT
>CAMLNH010000071.1 GCA_946481355.1 uncultured Curvibacter sp. | reverse complement strand
GACAAGGTGGCTGCCGCCCAGGCCGCCATTGCTGCCGAGCCCAAGCCGCTCCACGTGCCGCGCGAGCGCCCGGCGCCGGTGGTCTTGGACGAGGGCCCGCTGATCCTGGTCGAGACCCGCAGGGATCTGCGCGACATGAAGCTGCCCTTCGAGCAGCAGGAAACGGCCCAGGGCTGACACCGCCGCCCGTGCAAAAAAGCCCGCAACTGCGGGCTTTTTGCGCCTGGCAGGGCTCAGAACACGTCGACCGAGCCCGTGCGCGCGACCTCGCCGAACAGGCCCTTGCGCACCAGGTCCGGGTGGCTGCAAACCTTGTTGCGCCCGTTGCGCTGCGCGTAGTCGATGGCCTGGTCCGTCCGTTCCAGCGCGGTGCTCGGCGAATCGTCGGCCAGCACGCGGGTGAAACCGGCGCTGATGGTCACGCGGCCGACCTGGGGGAAGTTGTACTTCTCGACATTGGCGCGCATGCGCTCGAAAGCACCCAGGGCCAGGGGCTCCTCGGGGCAGTGGAAGAGCACGGCAAACTGCTCGCCGCCAAAGCGGTAGAGCCGGTCGTGCGCACGGAAAGTGCTGTTCATGATGCGCGCCACCAGCAGCGTCACCTCTTCCATGATCAGATGCCCGTGCTTGTCGCTGAGCAAGTGAAAGTTGTCGATGGCGATGCAGCCCAGCCAGTAATTGGGCGGCACGCGGTGGCGCCGCTCCTTGCCAGGCGCGGGCTCGTTCTTCGCATCCTCCAGCATACCGTCGAGTTCCTCGAGCACTGCGCTGTAGAAGGTGTCGTCGAGTGACTTGCGGTTGAGCAGGCCGGTCAATGCGTCGCGGTCGCTGTAGGCCAGCAGCGTGTACATGTTGCGGTAGATGTGGTGCAGCTGCTCGATGGTCTGTCGATCGACCGGATCCAGCACACCCGCGGTGTGAATCTCGATCACACCCTGCTCGTCGTCGGCACGCATGTCGGCAAACAGCGGCAGGTAGTAGATGCGCGGCCCCTCGGGGCCGGCCCAGGCCACCTCGATGACCTGGCGGCCGTTGAGGCTGCGCAGGCGGTCGTAGGACTCCTCCAGCTTGGGCAGGCTGTGAAAATCAATGCGCAGCGGATCCACCACCTTGCCACCGCCACGCGCGTCGAGCGAGACCAGGTCCAGCCAGCGCTTCTCGCTCTCCTCGGCGCTGACGCGGGAGATCACCACCCGCTGGATCGGCACCAGATCGATCAGGGCCTTGGCCAGGGTCAGTTCCAGCAGATCGCGATCACGGTGATCGGTGAGCTTGATGAGGTGTTCGGTCAGGGTGGCCATGCTGCAAACACAAGTCGGTGCGGACCATATTAGCCCTTTGCCGGGGCGCCGTCACCCCCCCGCCACCCCGGGGTCATCCCGAGGCCGGACTCAACCCTCGGCCGCCTGCCGCCAGGCTTCGAGTGCGGCCGCCCCATCGTCGCGCTGTTCGGCCAGCCGGGCCAGGGCAGCCCAGGCGCGCCGGCGCAGGGTCTCGTCCTTGAGCTGGGTCAGCGCCTGGCGCAGGAGCTGCTGGGCCTTGCCCCAGAGCTGCAGGTGCATGCAGGCCACGCCTGCCAGGTACTGCAGCAGCGGCTCGCGCGGGTTGCCCAGCTGGGCCGCCTCGATGCGCGCCAGCCAGGCCGCGTCGGGTTGCCCCGGTGTCTGGTGAAAGCCGCGCTCCAGCAACAGCACGAGGCGCAGGCGCAGCTCCTGCGGCAGGGCGGACGCAGGCCGCACCAGCTGCTCCCAGACCGGCAGCAACCACTGCTGCGCCAGCGCAAAGTCGCCCCCCAGCGCCAGCATGCGCTCGCCCGCATGCAGCGCCACCTCGGGCATGCCACGTTCAGCCGCATCGAGCTGCTCCCAGACTTTCTGCAGCTGGGCCGGATCATGTGTGCCGCGCAGCAGCTCGATGGCCAGGCCGCGCACGATGCTGCGCGCGGCCGATTCGGAAAACGCGCGGTGTTTGCCCAGCAGGCGCACTGTTTCCAGCGCGGCGCGGAACTGCCCGGCCAGGCGCGTGACCCGCAGGCGCAGGCGCAGCGCCAGCGTGCGGCGCGCCACGCCCTGGGGCAGCTCGTCCAGGCGCTGCAGCGCGGCCTGCACGTCGCGGTCATCGAAGGCCCAGCGCGCCACGCGCAGCTGCACGCCTTCGCGCACCTCCTGGGCCTCGCGCCCCTTGCCCTGGGTCAGGGCCAGGGCTGAGCGCGCATGTTCATCGCGGCCGGCCCGGTCCTGCAAGGCATGGGCACATTCGGCGGCCAGCAGGTGCGCCAGCGCCATGAGGCGCGTGCCATGCGCCAGAGCCTGCTCGCTGCGCGCCAGCGCCTCGGTCTGCACCACCACGTTCTCGGCCGCCTTGCGCGCCCGGATGAAGCGGCCCGCCGTCAGATGCGACATGGCGTCGAGCAGGCCCTGCAGCTGCACGCGTTCCTGATGGCGACGGCGCCAGCGCCGCGCCTCGGCGGGCAAAGCCAGCAGCATGGACAGGCCACGCAGAGCAGCGTAGAGCAGCACGAAGGCCGCGAACAGCAGCAGCAGCACGAGGTTGAGCGAGAAGTCCAGGCGGTAAGGCGGCCAGAACAGCGTGACCGTGCCCTGGTTGTTGCCCGCGAACAGGGCCAGCCCTGCCGCCAGGGCAAAGAGTGCCAGGAACCAGAGCAGATTGCGCATGGCGTCCGCCTCCCGCGCTCAGCGTCCGGGCGCCACAGCCGCCAGCGCGGCCAGGGTCTCGTCCGCGCGTGGCAGCTCCACGTTCTGCATCTGGGCGCGCGTCTGCTGCAGCAGGTCTGCGGCGACACGGGTGCGGCGCGCGCTGGCATCAAAATACTTGCCCAGGGTGTTGGCGGCCTTGAGCAGATCGGCACGCGCTGCTTCGGGCTGGCGCGCCAGCAGGCCCAGGCGGGCGTTGAGCAGCAGCAGCTTGTAGTTCTCACGCACGAAGAAGGACTGCTCGGGTGTCAGCAACACGGCTTCAGGGGCATCGATGCGGCTCACGCGCACCAGGCCGCGCAGCTCATCGAGCACATGCTGCAGCGTGCGCTGCCACCAGGCCTGCAGGGGGTTCTCGCTGCGGGTTACCGGCGACGGTGCCGGGGCCGGCGCAACCCCCACCGCATTGGCCAGGGGCAGTTCGTCGGCCAGGCGCACCAGCTCATCGAGCCGCGCCAGCAGCGTGGGCGTGTCGACGATGGGCGTGGACTTGATGCGCGCCATATCGCGTGCCAGCGCGCGCTGCACCGGCGCCAGACGGGCCTGCGGGGCGCGCTGCACGCGCTGCTCGGCGGTGCGCAAGGCCGCCAGCAGCGGCTCCATGCTGCCGGTCAGCTGGGCCTGCTGCTGGGCCAGGCGGATGGCGGACTCGATGTCCACCACGAGGTTCTCGTCGCGCGTGCGCGAGAGGCTCTGCATGAGTTCTTCCAGTTGGCTGCGCTGCAGGGCCACCTCGCCCAGGCGCGCTTCGAGCACGGCCTGACGCGCCGCCAGGGTGCGTTCCTGCTCCTGGGTCTGGCGCACCAGGGTGCGTGCCTCAGCCGCCGTGGCCGCGGCTTCGGAGGTCTGACGGGTCAGCTGGTCCTGCAGGGTGGACAGGCGCTCCCAGAGCAGGCCGTTGAGCAACAGGGCCAGGACGGCCAGCACGCCCAGGGTCAGCACCAGCATACGCGACACGCGGGCCGGCGCACCCGCACCCGCACCCGCACCCGCACCGGACGAGGGCGGCGCGGCGGCAAGCGCAGGAGCGCTGGGGGTCTCGGGTGCTTCCTGGGGCTCGGGCGTGGTCATTGGAAGGATTCTATCGAGGCCCGCACATCAGCCAAGGCTGGCCGGGTCTCACGCACCTCGGCAAAACCCGCAGCATGCGCTGCCTGCGCGATGCGTGCGTGCGTGGTCACGGCACGCGCACGGCCCCAGTCCACATCGGGCAGGCTGGCCTGCAGGTTGTGCACGGCCTCGCTGCTGCTGAAGAGCCAGACCGAACCGTCGCCAGCAGCCGCCTGCGCACGCTGCCGCTGTACGGCAGCCAGCACGGGCGCCTGGCGCTGGTAGCTGGCCAGGAAATCCACCTCGCCGCCGGCCGCGCGCACCTGGCGTGCAAACCAGTCGCGCCCCGCGCCTTCACTGCTGTGGCCGGCCGCGTCGGCCCCGCGCACGACGAGCACGCGCATGCCGGGCCGGATGCGTTGCGCCACCAGGGACCAGAGCGCTTCGGAATCAAACTGCGGCGCATCGTCGGGCGGCGCCACAATGCGCCCCGCCGGCACACCGGCCTGCCGCAGCCCACGCACTGTGCCCGGCCCCGTAGCCCAGGCCTCGAAGGGTGGCACCGCACCTTCAGGGCGGGCCGCATGAAAACCCTCGACGGCGTTGGCGCTGACGAACATCACCCCCAGGTAGCGGTCCAGTTGCTGCCAGGCCTGCCGCACGGCAGCGGCATCGGGCGCGGGTGCGATGGTGATCAGCGGCAGGGCCCAGGGCTCGTGTCCGGCCTGCTGCAGCGCCTGCACCCAGTCCTGCGCCTCACGCTGCGGGCGGGTGACGACGACACGCATGGCTTCAGTGCTTTTCGTTTTCCAGCGATCCACCGGACTTCAGCACACCCTGGCGCAGCTGCGTGGCCACCTGCAGACCCAGGGCCTCGGCCGCAGCCAGATCGGCTGCGGGCGCTGCGGCCTGCGCACGCACCAGAGGAATGCGACCTTCGGGGTCGCCCCAGGCAGCCTGCAAACTCAGCATGCCGCCATCCAGCGCAGCATAGGCGGCCAGCGGCATGGAACAGCTGCCGCCCATGGCACGGCTCACGGCACGTTCGGCCGCCACGCGCAGCCAGGTGCCGTTGTGCACCAGCGGTGCCAGCGCTGCCTGCACCTCGGGGCGGGCGCTGCGGCTCTCGATGCCCAGTGCGCCCTGCCCGGCGGCTGGCAGCATCTCGCTGGGGGCGAAGACGGCACGGATGCGGTGCTCCAGATCCAGGCGCTTGAGGCCGGCGGCGGCGAGCACGATGGCGTCGTACTGGCCTTCGTCGAGCTTGCGCAGGCGCGTGTCCAGGTTGCCGCGCAGGGGCTCGATCTTCAGATCCGGGCGCGCAGCGCGCAGCAGGGCCACGCGACGCAGGCTGGAGGTACCCACCACGGCGCCTTGCGGCAGTGCGGCCAGGCTGGTGTATTTGGGGGAGACGAGGGCATCGCGCGGGTCTTCGCGCTCCATCACACAGGCCAGCACGAAACCGTCCGGCAGCTCCATGGGCACGTCCTTGAGCGAGTGCACGGCCAGGTCGGCGCGCCCCTCTTCCAACGCCACTTCGAGTTCCTTGACGAAGAGGCCCTTGCCGCCTACCTTGCTGAGTGAGCGATCCAGAATCTGGTCACCCTTGGTCGTCATGCCCAGCAGCGTCACCGTATGCCCCTGCTGTTCCAGCAGGGCCCTCACATGCTCGGCCTGCCAGAGGGCAAGGCGGCTTTCGCGGGTGGCGATGGTCAGTTTCATGCGGTGGTCAGTATCGTTCAAGAGCGCCGACCCATCAGTCGTGAAAGACGGATTCATCAGCGGGCCGGCGATGCTAGCATGGCACCGCCCTCACATTTAACACCAAGAGCTCCCGCCATGCCCGCCGCCCGCGCCTCACGAGACAACGAACGCCCCCTGGTCGAAGACATCCGCCTGCTCGGCCGCATCCTTGGTGATGTGATCCGCGAACAGGAAGGCACCGAGGCCTACGAGCTGATCGAGCAGATCCGCAAGCTCTCGGTGGCCTTCCGTCGCGACGCCGATGCCGAGGCCGACAAGACGCTCAAGAGGCTGCTCAAGGGCCTGAGTGACGACCAGACCGTGAGCGTGATCCGCGCCTTCACCTATTTCAGCCACCTGGCCAACCTGGCCGAGGACCGGCACCACATCCGCCGCCGCGCTGTGCATGAGCGCGCCGGCAACGAGCAGGAAGGCAGCATCGACGTGGCGCTCGCGCGCCTGCGATGGGCCGGTATCAGCACCCGTAGCATCGCCAACACCCTGGCCCACAGCTACCTCTCGCCCGTGCTCACGGCCCACCCCACCGAGGTGCAGCGCAAGAGCATCCTCGACGCCGAGCGCGACATCGCCCAGCTGCTGGCCGAGCGCGACGAGATCAAGGTGCGCGCCACGGGCCTGGACCCGAAGAAGGACCTGCTGACCCCGCGTGAACTCGCCGCCAATGAGGCGCGGCTGCGCGCCCGTGTGCTGCAGCTCTGGCAGACCCGCCTGGTGCGCAGCAGCAAGCTCATCGTGGCTGATGAGATCGAAAACGCGCTGAGCTACTACGAGCCCACCTTCCTGCGCGAAATCCCCGCGCTCTATGCCAACCTGGAACGCGAGCTCAACCAGCCCGTGCACAGCTTTCTGCGCATGGGCCACTGGATTGGCGGCGACCGCGACGGCAACCCCAATGTCGGCGCATCCACCATGCTGATGGCGCTAGCGCGCCAGGCCGAGGTCGCGCTGCGCCACTATCTGACGGAGGTGCACCTGCTGGGCAGCGAGCTCTCGGTCTCCGACCTGCTGGTCGGCTGCAGCCCCGAGATGCGCGCCCTGGCCGATGCCTCGCCCGACCATAGCGAGCACCGCAAAGACGAGTCCTACCGCCGCGCTTTGATCGGTATCTATGCCCGACTGGCAGCCACCCTGCACGAACTCACGGGCACCGAGGCCGCGCGCCATGCCGTGGCGCCGCAGAACCCCTATGCCAGCGCTGCCGACTTCCTGGCCGACCTGCGCACCATCGAGCATTCCCTGATCGAACGCCATGGCGAAGCCCTGACCCAGCAGCGCCTGCGCCCCTTGATCCGTGCGGTGCAGGTCTTCGGTTTCCACCTGGCCACCTTGGACCTGCGCCAGAGTTCGGACAAGCACGAGGAAGTCATCGCCGAGCTGCTGGCCACGGCGCGCATCGAATCCAACTACTCGGGTCTGGACGAAGAGGCCAAGCGCAGCCTGCTGCTGCGTCTGCTGGCCGACGCGCGACCGCTGCGCGTGGTGGGCGCGAACTACAGCGCCTGGACGCAGGGCGAGCTGGCGGTGTTCGAAAGCGCACGCCAGATGCGCCAGCGTTATGGCGCCGAGGCCATCCGCCACTACATCATCAGCCACACCGAGACCGTGAGCGACCTGCTCGAAGTGCTGCTGCTGCAGAAAGAGGTGGGCCTGCTGCGCGGCACGCTGGACGCCACCACCTGCACGGCCGACCTCATCGTCGTGCCGCTGTTTGAGACCATCGAGGACCTGCGCAATGCCGCGCCCATCATGCGCGAGTACTACGCCCTGCCCGGCATCGCCGGCATGATCCGGCGCAGTGGCGCCGAGCAGGACATCATGCTCGGCTACTCCGACAGCAACAAGGACGGCGGCATCTTCACCAGCAACTGGGAGCTCTACCGCGCCGAAATCGCGCTGGTCGAACTCTTCGACGAGCTCAAGCCCATCCAGCTGCGCCTCTTCCACGGCCGCGGCGGGACCGTCGGCCGCGGCGGCGGCCCGAGCTACCAGGCCATCCTGGCCCAGCCCCCGGGCACGGTGCGTGGCCAGATCCGCCTGACCGAACAGGGCGAGGTCATCGCCTCCAAATACGCCAACCCCGAGATCGGCCGCCGCAACCTCGAAACGCTGGTCGCCGCCACATTGGAGGCCACGCTGCTGCAACCGACGAAGTCCGCGGCGCCGGCCTGGCTGCAGGCCGCGGCCGAGCTTTCCCGGGCCAGCATGGCGGCCTATCGCAAGCTGGTCTACGAGACCGAGGGTTTTGCCGAGTACTTCTTCGGCGCCACGCCCATCCGCGAGATCGCCGAACTCAATATCGGCTCCCGCCCGGCCTCACGCAAGGCCACACAGAAGATCGAAGACCTGCGCGCCATCCCCTGGGGCTTCTCCTGGGGCCAGTGCCGCCTCACCCTGCCCGGCTGGTATGGCTTCGGCTCCGCCGTGGAGGCCTTCCTCAATGCTGGCGGCAGCAAGGAACACAAGGAGCGCCTGGCCCTGCTGCAGAAAATGGCCAGGCAGTGGCCCTTCTTCAAGACCCTGCTGTCCAACATGGACATGGTGATCGCCAAGAGCGATCTGGCCCTGGGCTCACGTTATGCGGAACTGGTGAGTGACGGCAAGCTGCGCCGCAAGGTCTACACGCAGATCGAGGCCGAGTGGCAGCGCACCGTGCACGCACTGACCCTGCTCACCGGCGAGAAGCAGCGCCTGGCCGGCAATGCGGCGCTACAACGCTCCATCCGCCACCGCTTCCCCTACATCGACCCGCTGCACCACCTGCAGGTGGAGCTGATGCGGCGTTACCGTGCGGGGCAAGCGGATGAGCGCGTACGGCGCGGTATCCACATCTCGATCAACGGGATTGCGGCGGGGTTGAGGAATACGGGCTGATGCCTTGGTATCGCCCTGAATCAAGAAGCGCCCCTCAGGCGCTTCTTTTTTGATAGCAACCTGGCGTCTTCAAGGCCTGTAGACGCACTTGTCCCCGATCGCCTGCCGCTCCACCGTCACCGCCGCCAGTCCCGGGACCCTGGGCTGCAGTTCCTTCCAGATGAAGGCACAGAGGTTCTCCAGCGTGGGAATGCCCAGCCCCGGCACCTCGTCGAGGAAGTGGTGGTCCAGCTTCTCGCGCAGGGCGTTGACCTCGCGGCGCACATGGCCCAGGTCCAGCACCATGCCGGTCTCACCCTTGGGCTCGCCGTGCACCGCGACCTCGGCATAGTAGGTGTGGCCGTGCACGCGCTTGCTGCCCTCGGCCTCGATCTCGCGGCGCAGGGTGTGGGCGGCGTCGAAGAAAAAACGCTGGCTGATCTCGTACATCAACGGATTCCGATCATCTTGTGCGACTGGATGCCCAGTCGCCATTGCGGGTGTTGCTGGCAGTAGGCGATGGCACGCTCGGTGTTGGCCACGCGGTCCGGCCCGTCCATGGGCTGCAGGAAAAAGTGCTGGAAGTCCAGCCCCGCGAAGCGCGCCGGGTCGGCCTGGACCTGCGGGTAGACCAGCTTGAGTTCGTGGCCGCGCGTGAGCACGACTTGCGCATCGGCTTTGGGGCTGACGCAGATCCAGTCCAGGCCCGGCGGGGCCGGCTGGGTGCCATTGGTCTCGACAGCAATCGTGAAACCACGCGCGTGCAGCGCCGTGGTCAGCGCCTCGTCCACCTGCAGCAGCGGCTCACCACCGGTCAGCACCACATAGCGGCCGGCGCGGCCCTGGGGTTCCCAGGCTTTTTCAATCGCGTCTGCCAGTGCCTCGGCATCGGCGAACTTGCCGCCGCCCGTACCATCCGTGCCCACGAAATCCGTGTCGCAGAAGCTGCAGACCGCTGCCGCGCGGTCTTCCTCGCGCCCGCTCCAGAGGTTGCAGCCTGCAAAGCGGCAGAACACGGCCGCCCGGCCGGACTGGGCGCCCTCGCCTTGCAGGGTGTAGAAGATCTCTTTGACGGAGTAGGTCATAAGGGGTGGATTTTCGCAGGTCTCTGCCTCCCGCGTCTTGGCGATCGCGGCAGGCCGGGTCTCGCCCCGGCGGGCGAGGTACTTTTCTTTGCTTCGCCAAAGAAAAGTACCCAAAAGAAAGGCGAGCCGGATTCGTCGGCCCGCTACGCGGGCACGCTGCGTTGCTCGGTCTGAGCGGGGTGCGCGCAAACTCGCTGCGCTCAGACATGCGCGCCCCTTTTTCCGCTCAGCCCTGCGCTACTCGCCTCCTCATTACGGCGGTGGGAGCCGAATACCAATACCAACCCAAAATACAAACAACAAGGACGCGCCATGGCGCGCCCTTGTGGGTTCTGGCTGCTGGTATTCCCCACCCTTGTGTCTGTGCCGAGAAGCGCAGCGGCAGGCGGATCAAGAGACGCGCATGT
>CAMLNH010000070.1 GCA_946481355.1 uncultured Curvibacter sp. | reverse complement strand
GCGTCGGCACGATGCATCTGACCATGTGCAACACGCGAGCAAGATCGGGATCGGGATCGGGATCGGGTGCACACGACCACGGGGTGCTCGACACGCCATCGGTCGCTGCCTCGTCCCCCGGTCGCATGTCCAGGCTCATGCCAGACTTTCTTCGACCGGTTCGATCCGAGCAGCGGCAAGTCGCCGCAAGCCGGCGATCGGATTCACGAGGTTGCCGGCCATCTTCAGGCTGGACGCCGGATCGGCCAGGTTCACCATCTGAACGTTGTTGCCGAGCTGCAGGCGGTTCAGGCAGGAGTGAAGGAACTCGGGCACGAACATGTCGTAGTGGGCGAATTTTTCGGCCAGATCCGGATGTGCGTCCTCGTAGTCGCACACACAGTCGGCCACTGCGCGCCAGAAGTCGTCCTCGCGGCAACAGCCGTTTTCCACCAGCACCTGGTTGATGTGACGAAAAACACCGTCGAACACATCGATGAAGATGCCCAGCAGCTTGAAATGGTCCGGCACATCCACCGCGAGCCGCTGAACACGCTCCGGCAGCCGCGCCCTGGCGTCGACATCAAGAATGGCGCACTCCTCCGCAATGTCCTTCATGATCGCGCGCACCGGCACGTATCGGTCGAGCACGAGGATCAGGTTCTCGCAATGCGGCATGAAGGTCAGGTCGTGCTTGTAGAAGCAGTGCAGCAGCGGCGTCAGGTACGACCTCAGGTAGCGGTGCAACCACGCGACCGTGCCCAGACCAGATCGTCGGATCAGTTCCGGCAACACGGCCTGGCCGTTCCTGTCCGTATGCAGCAGGGCGGCCATGGTCATCAGGCGCTCACCCGGCTTCAGCAACGGCAGTGGGCTTTCACGCCAAAGGGCTGAAAACATCTTCTTGTACGGCGTGTCGACGGGAATCGCAGCCTCGTAGTAGTGGTTGCGAAAGCCGATGGAGGCAACCTCCTGAAGGATGGTGAAGCCGTTTTCGCGCAGGAAGTCGTCACCCGCCACCAGGTCCTTGATGAACTCGTTGATCGCCGGCGTGCCCGACATGTAATAGGGCGAAAGTCCGCGCATGAATCCCATGTTCAGGATGGACAGCGAGGTCTTGACGTAGCGCTTGCTGCGGTCGCTCGTGTTGAAGAAGGTGCGGATCGACTGCTGGGCGATGTAGTGGTCCTGGCTGTAGGTCAGGCAGATGATCTTGCGCCGGGCCACATAACCTGCAAACGCAATCGACAGCTTGTTGAACCACTGCCATGGGTGAGCAGGCATGAAGTGGTAATCCGCCGGGTCCACGCCCAGGGCCGCCACTTCGCGGACAAAGCCCTCCACCGTGTCCTGACCGAGTTCCTCGGCCAGCAGCTGTTCGTAGCTGAGCCTGGAGATGCTGGAGAAGGCGGCGTGGTCCTTGTGCACGGCCAGCCAGATCATGCGAACCGGCGAGCCGGCCTCCGGCGCGTAAGCGCGGTAGTCGGCGGCCGTGAAACCGAGCCGCCCGTTGTTGGCGACAAACCCCGGATGGCCTTCGGTCATCGCCACTTCAATGGTCTGGAAGTCGGTGGCCTCCACCAACTGAGCGCTGGTGGGCGCGTCGGCCTTCATGCGCTTGAAGGCGCCGCCAAACAGGGTGCTGCTGATTTCATCGAGATAGATCGGCAGCAGATCATCGCGAATCCCCAGGCGCTGACGACATTCGATGATGAACTGAAGCGCATCCAGCGGCTGATCAGCACCATTGACTTGCTTGCGGATGCTCTCCGGCTTGATGTGCCAATGGCGCAGAGCGAGGCGCTGGGCCTCGAACTGATAGCGGGCCGTGCCATCGTCCGAGAACAGCTGGTACAGCGCAAAACCCGACTGGACAGGCTGCAGCAGCTCGGGCTCGACGATCAGCTCGTGGGCATATTCCGAAATGGCCTTTCGCAACAACAGGCGGTTGGCCTCTGCCCAGACCTGCGGGTTCAGGTGGGAAGCAAACAGCGCGGGGTCTTGCGCGAGCTGTTGGGCAATGGTGACGTTCATGAGTGGAGTTCCTCCTGGGTGGCGGCCGTGGCCTGTTGAAAGTCTCGTCGGGTGCAGAAGGCAAGGCTTGCGATCTTCTCGGGGAATGCGACATCCCGGTCGTAGACAAAACCTGCCGAGCGGTTCAAGGCGTGGACCTTGTGATTGGTGGCGTCGGGCTCCACGACGATGCGCTGCGCACCGAGGTGCTCGAACATGAAGCGCATCAGGGCGTGAAACGCGGTGCGGGAAAAACCGGCGACACAACGTGTTGGCGGTGCAATGAAGATGTGCATGCCCAGGTCACCGGGCTGCACTCTGTAGAAAGCGCGGATCCGATCCTGCGCCGGGTCGTAGCATTCGGCGAGGAAGGCCGGCTGCTCATCAAGCCATCCGATGTAGGCGGTTGCGGAGCCGGAATCCATCATTCGCTGGTACACCTCGCGAACGTCCGACTCGGTCTTGTCCTGCATCAGCCAGAACGCGGCACGCGGCTGGGTGAACCAGCGGTGCAACATGGGGATGTCCTCAGGAATGCGCAGCAGTCGAAAGACGAAGCCTGTCTCATCGCGGTAGGGACGGGCCAGCGCGCTGGCGCGGCGGTGCGGCGCATCAGTGAACACGGACAGGCTCCTCAAGGGGGGACGGAAGGGTTTTCTCGGCGTCCGGCACGACGTGGCCTGCACTGGGCACCTTGAGGATCAGGCGGTCCAGCAGCGCGGTGAGCACAAAGCCGGCGGCCGCCAGCAAGAACGGCACATGGAGCCCGTGGTGCTTGACGATGGCGCCAGCGGCGAACGAGGACAGCAACACCCCCATGTTCTGAAAGAAGTTGGTGATGGCGTAATCGTTCGCATAGCGCTGGGGCGTGGACAGGCGAAACAGATTGACCTCCAGCTTGACGATGATCTGGAAGAAGGCCCAGCCGTACAGCACCCGCCCCAGCACGATCAGCATCGGGTCGCTGGCTGCATGCAACAACAGCCCGACGGCACCCAAAAGCAGATTGCCCAGGGTGTGGTCAGGCAGGTGCCCGCCGCGTGCCCGGATCCAGGCCTGCAATCGCAGCGCCACGATGGCCACCACACCCGGAATGGCGAATGCCATGCCGGACACCAGCTCGCTGTCGTTGCCGGTCGTCGCCTGCCAGTACAGGGCGAAAAACGGTCGGATCAGGTAGGCGCTGAAGTCGAACATCAGCATCACCAGCGCCAGCTTCAGGATGGGCAACCGCGCCAGCAGCCCCGCGGGGTGTGCTTGCGCGACCTTGGTCCGGGCGTGCTCTCCGGTGTTGACGCGCACGAACTGGCCACTGAGGATCAGGTAGAGGCACACCAGCATCTGGAAATAGTCTCCCGCGGCCATGGCCAGGATGCTGGCGCGCGGCCCCCAGGTCTGAAGAACAAATCCGCCGACCACCGCCCCGAAAATGGCACCAAAGTGCACCACCACCGACAGCACGCCGATGGTGGCCGCGTGCTGGTCCTTGGGTGTCAGTCGCATCAGGTACGGGTACATGAGCAGGTAGCTGCTCTTGCACATGAACATCAGCATCGAGAGCACCCAATACACCTCCACCGTGGGCGCCCGGTCGCTCAGCAGGCTGAAGGAGCCCGCTGCAAACTGGGTGTAGACCAGCAGATGCACGGGTTCGACGCGCCGCGCCACGCGTGCCCAGAAGGGCAGCGTGCACATGACGGCAATGGAGATGGCGGCCACATAGGCGCCCACATGAACGGGACTCTCGACGCCGTACCGTGCGCTGAAGAACTGTGGGTAGAACGGGATGAGGATGGCATCGCTGATGACGGCCAACACCGTCATCGTGATGATGAGAACTCGCAGATTCATGCCGGGCACCTCAAAGCAGAACAAAGTCCGCGGTGGACGGCACTGCGAAGTCCTGGATGGCAACCCGCCGCTCGATCTTGTAGTGCTCTACACCAGTGAGCTCGCGCAGGATGTAGGAGTTGCGATAGCAGCTCATGCCCAGGTCCTGGTTGGTCATGCCATGGGTGTGTTGTCCCGCGTTCTGAACAAAGATTTCGTCGCCGTTGATGTCGGCGGTGTAGTTGCGGGCGAGCCGGTACCGGCCTCGCCCGTCCCAGTGCAGCCGATGTCGGATGCCCTCCACGAAGGCCGGAATGTTTTCCCTGTAGCCGGTGGCAAAGATCAAGCCCTCGCTGCGATGGGCGTAGCGCTTTTCGCTGTCGAGTTGCTGGAATTCGATGTCGTACCGCCCTTCGCCCGCGTCGTAGCGGCAGGCCTGCAACTCGCAGTTGGTGAGGAGATGCGCACGCAACCGCCCTTGCCGGCGCCGGTCGTCCAGCAGGTCGTAGATCTTGTTGATGAGGCTGGCGTTGACACCCTTGTAGAGGCAGCTCTGGGTGCGGACGATGCGATCCTTCTTGCCCTCTTCCAGGTGGTAGAAGTAGTCGATGTAGTCCGGCGAGAACATCTCCAGCGTGAGCTTGGTGGTCTCCATCTGGAAGAAGCGCGGCGAACGGGTGATCCAGGTCAGGTGGTAGTCGTGCTCGTCGGCCTCCTTGAGCAGGTCGTGGAACACCTCCGCAGCGCTTTGACCGCTGCCGACGATGGTGATGGATCGCTTCTCCTGCAGCTGCTGCTTGCTCGCGATGTAGTCGGCCGTGTGGAGAAAGCGGTGCCCGTCAGCGGCGCAGCACGGCGGAAGCTGCGGCCTGGTCCCCACGCCCAGCACGAGCTTTCGACAGCGCATCCGGAAAGGCTCGCGCTGCGCCCCCTGCACGCCGCTGACCACGTAGCAGCCATGATCTGGGTCGTAGGCCAGCGCCTGGACATCGCACTCGAAGCGGGCGTTGGTCAGGCGCGCCGCCGCCCAGCGGCAATACGCGTTGTACTCGGCCCGCGTGAGATAGAAGCTCTCGCGGAAGTAGTAGGAATAGAGCTTGCCCTCTTCCTTGCAGTGGTTCAAATAGCTGAAGGCACTTGTCGGGTCCGCCATGCTGACCAGATCCGCCAGAAATGGGTTCTGGAGCGTGGTGTCATCGATCAGCATGCCGGGATGCCAGTTGAACTCCGCACTGCGCTCAAGAAAGACCGCCTTCACGTCTGTGAGGGGCTCCGCAAGGCAGGCCAGGCCCAGATTGAAAGGTCCAAGACCGATCCCCACAAAGTCGTAGATATCTGTGTTCACTTCCAACAACTCCCTGATGAATTGATGCGCTGAGGCGAGGCGCATGACGGGCCGTCGACTCCCTACGGCCGAGGGCTCAGCGGGGCATGCGCCTACCACTCATAGGTCAAGGTCGCGGTGGCGCTGCGGGCGTCGCCCCAATAGCAGTACTGGGGGCTGTAGCACGAGGCCACATAGGCTTTGTCAAACAGGTTGTTGACACCCAGGCGCAGATTGGCGCCCCTGAACGAAGCGCTCCATTGCGCCAGGTCGACGCGAAACATCAGGTCGACCAGCGTGTGAGGCGGCACCTTGAGGCTGTTGGCGTTGTCGACCCAGCTGGATCCCACGTGGCGCATCCCGACGCCCATGGTGTAGCCCGGCTGGAAGTTCCAGTCGCCCCAGACCGAGGCCATGTGACGGGGTGCCTGGTACGGCGTGTTCCCGGTGAAGCCATCCGACGATTCGAGGAACTTCATGTCGGTGAAGGTGTAGCTCGCCAGCACCGACACCTGTTTGCTCACCCGCGTGCGGGCCTCCAGCTCCAGACCTCGCGAACGCACCTTCCCCGTGGGTTCGTAGTAGAAGACACCCACGGGGCGCGTGGCCACATGCTTCTGGATCAGGTCGTACACCGCCGCCGACAGCATGGTGCTTGAGTCCTTGGGCTGGTAGCGAACCCCCGCCTCCACCTGCCGGGTTTCGGCCGGCGGGAGGTTGTTGCCCTGCTGGTCGGTGCGAAGGCTCGGATTGAAGCCGTCCGAGTAGCCCAGATACGGCGCCAGGCCGTTGTCGAACAGGTACACAAGACCGGCACGCTTGGTGAACTTGGAACCACTCCATTGGGCAGGCTGGCCCGTGCCGTACTGGTTGGACACTTCTGCCTTGTCCAGGCGCCCTCCCAGGGTGAACCGCCAGCGGTCCAGTGCCGCCTGGTTCTGCAGATAGACACCCGTCTGTTCCAGACGACGGTCAATGGGGTCGCTGGTCACCCCCGTCAGTCCCGGGTCGCCATAGCTGGGGTTGAACACGTTGATCGGCAACGCACTTCCTGATGCCCAATGCCCGCTGACCCGCCGCCTCTGGTGGTCCAGCCCGGTCAGGAAGGTGTGGGTGAGCGCCCCCGTCTGGAAGCGGCCTTCCAGCTGGTTGTCGATGGTGTTGCCGCTGGTCGATTCGTCTGCGCCTGCGTAGTAGCGTGTCAGCTCGTTGGCGCTGGCCCAGCCGTAGCCGTAGATCTGCCGCAGCGTGGTGTCTGCCGAAACGTTGCGGAAGTTCTGCCGGAATTTCCATTGGTCGTTGAAGGTGTGTTCGAGCTGGTAGCCCAGGAATCGCTGCTGGCGCCGGAACTTCTCGACGCTGGGGTCGCCATCAAAGAAGTACCGCGATATCAACCGACCGTTGTGGCTGGTGTTGAGGCTGGCGTCGGCCGGGACACCGCTGTGGTAGCTGCCCTCCGGGTCGTTCTGCACATACGCCTGGAGCAGCACCCGCGTGGCATCTGAAGGGTGGGCTTCCAGCGACGCAGCCAGGGCTTGGCGCTGCTCCTTGACGGTGTTGAACTGTGAGTCCAGCGAGCGGACCAGACCGGCCACCCGGAAAGCCAACGCACCGTCCTTGTCGACCGGCCCCGAAAGATCGATCGTGGCCTCCTGCCGATGTCGGTTGCCCGTGGTGAGCTGAACCTGATGGAACGGCTGGTACAGCGGCGTGGCGCTCGTGAGCGCCACCAGACCACCGGGCGACGCACGCCCGTACAGCACGGAGGCGGGCCCGCGCAACACGTCGATGCGTTCCAGAAAGAAGGGATCGACCTGCATGGACGTGTAGCTGCCCTGGTCGCTGAGCATGCGCAGACCGTCGAGCTGCGTGCTGTCCACGCTGCTGTCCTTGAAGCCCCGAAGGGCCACATAGTCGTAGCGATTGGACGAGCCCACGAGGCCGGTGAAAACGCCCGGGGAATAGTTGAGCGCCTCCGGAATGCTGCGTGGCTTCTGGTCTTCGAGCTGCTGCTTGGTCACCACCGAAATGGACTGCGGCGTCTCGACGATGGGGGTGTCGGTCTTGGTCCCGGACGCACTGCGCCTGGCGATGTAGCCGAACCCCGGACTGGTGGCGGTCTCGGCACCGGCACGCACGGTCACCGTAGGAAGACTGGCTTCGCTCGATCTCGCCGAAGCCGCCATGACCACAAAGGCACCTCGCTCCATCGTCGCCACCAGGCCGCTGCCCACCAGCAACCGGTCCAGAGCGGCTTGGGGCGTCAGGCGCCCGGACACTTCCGGTGCCGTCCTGTCCGCCACCAGCGATGGCTGGACCATCAGTTCGATCCGGGCCTGCTGTGCCAGCTCATTGAGCGCCTTGGCCAGCGGCTGACCCGCGATCTGGATCTGCACCGGCGTGGATGCCCGCATGGTGGCGGGATCTTGGGAATGGGCCACCGGGCTTCCGAGGGCCCAAACCAGGGCCATCGAGGGTAGGTGGATGCGTGAACGGGGCATGCGCGCGGTCTCCAGAAGAAAGATAAATAAGAATCCTTCTCATGTAGACGCACCAAGTTGGCGAAACCCTATGTCAGGCGCAACAGAAATTTGGCGCAGCGAACGCCTCGTCCCTGGGAGCCCGCTACCGCGCAGCGCGAACCACCTCGACGCCCTCCTCTCCCTTGCGCAGTTGCACGGGCAGAACCCAGGGCAGGAGATGAGCGAAGTTGTCCAGCCGACGCAGGTCGAAGGTGCCGGTCACGCGCATCGCGGCGACTGCGGGCTCGCGAACACTCAGATGCACCGGGCCATAGCGTCCGAACTCCGCCAGCACCTGGTCCAGCCGCACGTCGTCGAAGCTCACACGACTCTCACGCCAGGGTGCGATGCCTGTGGCGGGCACCGCGGACACGGCCCCCAGCAGGCCGGATGTGTCGCTGGTGACTTGTTGCCCCGCGACCAGCTCGACATGCGACGGCGCGCCTTCGGTCGGTGTCGCACGCGCCACCCGCACACGCCCCTCTTCGACGGCAACCTGCACGCCTTCGCGGCCTGGCACGTCGGGCGTGTAGCGCACGGAAAACCGGGTGCCGACGACGGTGATGCGCAGCGGACCGGCCAATACGTCAAACGGACGAGCCGAATCACCCTGGACCTGGAACACAGCCTGTCCCTTCGGCAATCGGACCTCTCGGCGCCCGCGAAAGAACGCCACCGCGACATTGGTCAGTGTGTCCAGCCGCAGATGGCTTCCCTCCGGCAAGGTCACCTCCAGCTGCTGCCCTCTCTTGGTGGCGAACTGCTGCGTGTACACCGGTTGCTGCAGCCAGTGGCTCCAGGCCAGGTAGCCCCCGCAGGCCACCGTGAGCACCACACCAGCCACCGCCGTCCGGAGGGGCCACAGGGAATGCCCCCGCCACCAGGCGCTTTTGCGTGGTGTGGCACGGGCCAAGGCCGACCTGTCATGGGCCAGGTTCTGCTTCAGTGTGCGCACACCGTCTGCCGGCAAGGCGTCGAGGATGCGCCAATCGTCTTGATACCGTGCAAAAGCCGCTGCATGGGCAACGTCCGCCGCCAGCCAGGACCCAAGCGCTGCCTCGTCCGCAGCGTCGAACGACCCGCCTGCTCGGCGAACGAACCAGTCCAGAGCGACATCGTCCGTATCTGCGGAGGTGTTGGCTGGCATGGGAGCTGGCTGGGGGTGGCTCATGACGTGGTGAGGGGCTCTTGGATGTAGACGCACCAGCCGGCTCAAACCCCATGCCGGGCGACCAGAGGAACAGGCCTGTTCATTCGCGTGCCGGTTTTCGCCGACGAAGCGC
Source organism: uncultured Curvibacter sp. (assembly GCA_946481355.1). The sequence continues at coordinate 928 of CAMLNH010000070.1, read as the reverse complement.
CGGCACCTTGGCTGCATCTGCCGACCCGTCCAGTGAGGCCATGCAACGCCTGCAAGCGTCCATGGCCAGCTTGACATGCTGCTCGACCATCTTGCGCGAAATGCCCATCTGTTCGGCCACCTCCGCATGTGGCAGTCCGTCGAACTTGTGGAGGATGAAGGCCTCCCGGCAACGCAGCGGCAAGGCGTCGATGGTGGCCAGCAGTGCGTTGACACCTTGCGTCGAAGAGGCGACCGCATCCGGCTCGCAGGCCCGGGGTGCTGCCAGCTGGTCAAGCTCGGCGGCTTCCGCATCCGGGTCTGCTGTCTCGCCACGCACCTCGCTGCGGCGGTGCAGATCGATCTGAAGATTGCGCGCCGTGCGGTACAGCAACGCCCGGGGTTCAGCCACGGACTGGCCTGAGTGTTGGAGCGCCAGGACGCGTGCATAGGTTTCCTGCACGACGTCGACTGCGGCCTCCCGGCTGCGCACCGTGCGGGAACAGAAATTCAGCAGCTCTTGGTAGTAGCGCTCAAGCACGGAGGGGCCATGCCCATGTGATGACGGAATCCGTCTGCGCACAGGCATTGAGAGGAAGTGGTTTCAGTTGGTCAATCCTCGTCAGTATAAATGCGAATCATTAACATCAATGACACAGATCCAGCGCACCCAAGGTGTCAGCACACACCCAGCGAGACGCCGGTGCGGGCCAGATAACGGCGGTAGGCGCTGGACATGCGGTCGGCAGGACCGTGCACTTCGGCAATGGCGCCGTCCTTGCCAATGGGCAGGCGCCGGGGCTGTTGCGATTCGACAATGGGTTTGTCCTGCGCGAACACCGCATCCTGGAAGGCCCGCAGATCCTCGTCATCGCTCAGGTCGCCCAGCGTGGCCATGGCGATCCGCAACCCGGCGGTGCAGGTGACGGTGATCGACGGCGGCCTGTTCC
>CAMLNH010000069.1 GCA_946481355.1 uncultured Curvibacter sp. | reverse complement strand
CGACGTGAGCCAGCTCGTGCGCGGCGGGCGTCTGGCCGAAGCCGAGGCACGCGCCGACCGCCATCTCAAGGCCAAGCCACGCGATCCGCAGATGCGCTATCTCAAAGGCCTGATCCAGCGTGACAGTGGGCGCCAGGCGGAAGCGCTGGAGACCTTCACCAAGCTCACCGAGGATTACCCCGAGCTGCCCGAGCCCTACAACGGCCTGGCCGTCATCTACGCGGCCCAGGGCGACTACGACCGCGCGCGTGCCGTGCTGGAGCTCGCCATCCGCGCCAACCCCGCCTACGCCACGGCGCACGAAAATCTCGGCGATCTCTACAGTCGCCTGGCCCGTCAGTCTTACTGCAAGGCGCTGCAAAGCGATCCGGTCAATGGTGATCTCAGGACACGACTGACCACGCTGGGTATCAGCTGTCCGTGAGGCCGGCACGCACAGGCAGCGCCTGCACCCGGCCGGCCACAGCCCTGGCCCCTCTACAATTTGCCCGTTCATGAAGCACGGCCACCACCTCTACCGCTCTCTCCTCGGACTCGCCCTGGCAGGCATGCTGGGCCTTGCCCATGCGGCCAATCATGGCGACATCAGCCAGCTGCTGCGCGAGGGCAAGCTGGCCGAAGCACAGACCCGGGTTGATCGCCTGCTCGCGGCCAAGCCACGCGATCCGCAGCTGCGCCTGTACAAGGGCGTCATCCAGCGCGAGACCGGGCGCACCAGCGAGGCCCTGGCCACCTTCAGCAAGCTCAGCGATGACCACCCCGAGCTGCCCGAACCCTATAACAACCTGGCCGTCATCTATGCGGCCCAGGGGCAGTACGACAAGGCACGTGTGGTGCTTGAAAAGGCCTTGCGCACCCACCCCAGCTATGCCACGGCCCATGACAATCTGGCCGACGTCTATGCCCGCCTGGCCAGCCAGGCCTATAGCAAGGCCCTGCAGCTCGAGGGCACAGCCCCGACGCCCGCCCGGCTGGCCATGATCCGCGATCTGTCCCCCGCCCACGGCGCGACCCGCCCCGTGACACTGGCCGCCGCGCCGGCGGGCCCACCGGCAACGGCGCCGGCCCCCACTGCGGTCAAGCCCCCGGCACCGCCTGCCCCCACCGTGGCTGTGGCGCCCGCCCCGGCGCAGACACCTGCTCGCCCTGCCCCGCCGCCGGTCGCCGCCCCGGCGGATGGCGCGCGCGAGGTCGAGCAGGCCGTGCGTGCCTGGGCCCAGGCCTGGTCGGACCGGGACATGAACCGTTACCTCGCCGCCTATGACGCCGCCTTCGAAACACCAGGGCGGCAGGGCCGCAGCGCCTGGGAACAGGAGCGGCGTGCGCGCATCCTGGGCAAGTCGCGCATCACGGTCCAGCTGATGGACTTGCAGATCACTGTCCAGGGACAGCGGGCCGTGGCAAAATTCCGCCAGGATTACAAGGCTGACACCCTGGCGATCCTGAGCCGCAAGACGCTGGAGCTGGCCCGCACAGGCAACCGCTGGCTCATCGTCAAGGAAGGTTCGGGCGGCTGAAGCGCGGACTTCGCCCCTGAAGGCCGAAGTGTCGGCCTAGCCTCGTCACGACATGAACCCTGGGTTTTTCACGCCACTGCTGCTTGTCATCGCCTGCCTGCTGGCACTGCCGGCCGGGGCGCAAACCGCGCGCGCGGCCACCATGCCCCAGCGCTCCGCCCCAAGTACCAGCCCGGCCACACCCGAAAGCCGGCTGATCGAGGTCTACCGCCTGACTGGCGCCGGGCAGACGCGCGAGGCACTGCAGCACGCCGAGCGTCTGGTGCACGATCACCCCAACTTCCAGCTGGCCCAACTGGTCTATGGCGACCTGCTCACCACCCGCATGCGGCCCGTGCGAGACTTCGGCGACGTGCCAGCCGCACTGAGCAGCGACCACAGCGCCCAGACCCTGGCCGAGCTGCGCCACGAATCGCAGATGCGCCTCAAGGCCCTGCGCGAGCGCCCACCGGCCGGCACCATCCCCTCACAGTTCCTCGCACTGTCGCCGCGCAACCGCCATGCCATCGCCATCGACGCCTCGCGCTCGCGGTTGTACCTGTTCGAGAACACCCCGCAGCAACTCAGGCTGGTGGCCGACTTCTACATCTCTGTGGGCAAGTCCGGCATCGAGAAGATGGTCGAGGGTGATGCACGCACGCCGCTGGGCGTGTACTTCATCGTCAGCAACCTCGATCCCAAGTCGCTCAGCGACTTCTACGGTTCGGGTGCGCTGCCCATCAACTATCCCAATGTGCTCGACAGCAAGCGCGGCAAGACCGGCCGCGGCATCTGGCTGCACGGCACGCCGCCCAACCAGTTCGCGCGTGCACCGCTGGCCTCCGACGGCTGCGTGGTGCTCTCCAATCCGGATCTGGCTTTCATCAGCCGCACGGTGGAGCCACGCACGACGCCGGTGGTGATCTCGCCGCGGCTGGACTGGGTCGCGCCGCACAGCGTGCAGGCCGAGCGCAAGCCTTTCGAGGATGTGCTGGCCGCCTGGCGCAACGCCAAGTCCAGCGGGGACATCGAGCAGCTGCTGCGTTTCTACACGCCGGACTTCAACAGCTTCGGCAAGTCCCTGGCCGAATGGACCCCGGCGCTGCGCAGCGAGGTGGACAAGGTGCGCGGCAAGCCCATCGAACTCAAGGACCTGTCCTATCTGCGCTGGACCGACAACACCGACACCATGGTCGTGACCTTCGGCGAAGTCACCCCGGGAGAACGCAGCGGGCCGACCAAGCGCCAGTACTGGATCCGCCAGGATGGCGTATGGAAAATTTTCTTTGAAGGAATCATTGGATGAATCTGACTCTCGTTTCGGGGCTGCGCCGCAGTCTGCTGCTGGCCGCTACCGCGCTGTTTGCTGTTTCCGCCGTGCATGCCCAGGGCGCCGCCGCGCCGCGCGTCAAGCTGGCGACCAGCGCCGGTGACATCGTGCTGGAACTGCAGGCCGCCAAGGCCCCCAAGTCCGTGGAGAACTTCCTGGCCTATGTGAAGAAGGGCCACTACAACGGCACCATCTTCCACCGCGTCATCCCCGGCTTCATGATCCAGGGTGGCGGCTTCGACAAGGCCATGACCCAGAAGCCGACTGAAAAGCCCATCGAGAACGAAGCCACCAATGGTCTGAAGAACGACAAATACACCGTGGCCATGGCGCGCACGCCGCACCCGCACTCGGCCTCGGCGCAGTTCTTCATCAACGTCAACGACAACGCCTTCCTCAACCACTCCGCGCCCACCCAGCAGGGCTGGGGCTACGCCGTGTTCGGCCGCGTGGTCGAAGGCCAGGACGTGGTCGACAAGATCACCGCCGTTCCCACCGGCAATCAGGGCATGCACCAGAACGTGCCCCTGACTCCCGTCATCATCAACGCGGCCACCGTGCTGCCCTGAGAAAGCCCCCCATGAGCAATCCCCACGTCGAACTCCAGATCACCGGCTTCGGCACCATCAAGATCGAACTCGATGCCACCAAGGCCCCCAACAGCGTGGCCAACTTCCTGGCCTATGTGAACAAAGGCCATTACGACGGCACCGTGTTCCACCGCGTCATCCCCGGCTTCATGATCCAGGGCGGCGGATTCGCCCCCGGTATGAACCAGAAGCCCACGGACAAGCCCATCGACAACGAAGCCAACAACGGCCTGAAGAACGACAAGTACACCCTGGCCATGGCGCGCACCAATGACCCGCACTCGGCCACGGCGCAGTTCTTCATCAACGTGGCTGACAACGGCTTCCTCAACCACACCGCCCCCTCGGCCCAAGGCTGGGGTTATGCCGTGTTCGGCAAGGTCGTGGCAGGCACGGACGTGGTGGACAAGATCGCCGCTGTCAAAACCGGTCAGAAAGGTTTCCACGGCGATGTGCCCAAGGAGGATGTGGTGATCGAGAAGGCCGTCGCGGTCTGATCACCCTCCACGCCATGTCCTCGACCGCTCCCCGGTACGCCGAGCTGCACGCCCCGGCGCACTGGCGGGTGGTCGATTTCATTTCCGACCTGCACCTGCAGGCCAGCGAGCCGCAGACCGTGCAGGCCTGGAAGGACTACCTCACGCACACCCGCGCCGATGCGGTCTTTCTGCTGGGTGACATCTTCGAGGTCTGGGTCGGTGACGATGGTCTGGACGGCGACGACGAAGACGCGCGTTTCGAACACGGTTGTATCGAACTGCTGCACGCGGTCGGCCAACACCGTGCGCTCCATCTCATGCACGGCAACCGTGATTTCCTGCTCGGTGCCGAGGCCGCGCGCCGCGCCGCCTGCACGCTGCTGAACGATCCGACGGCCCTGGTCTTCGGTGACCGGCGCTGGCTGCTGAGCCACGGCGATGCACTCTGCCTGGACGATCGCGAATATCTGGCCTTCCGCGCTCAGGTCCGCACAGCAGCCTGGCAGCAGGCCTTCCTGGCCCAGCCCCTGGCGCAGCGCCGTCAGATCGCACGCGGCTTGCGCCAGCAGAGCGAAGAGCGCAAGCGCAGCGGCGTGGACTACGCCGATGTGGACGCCTCTCTGGCCCGGCAGTGGCTGCAGCAAGCGCAAGCCACGGAGTTGATCCACGGCCACACCCACAAACCCGCCGACCATGAACTGGGCGCCGGCCTGCGTCGCCGCGTACTCTGCGACTGGGATCTGCAAGCGCGCCCGCCGCGCGCCGAAGTGTTGCGCCTGCAGCAAAGCGGTGGCGAGGTCACGGTGCAGCGACTGCCGCTGCATCAGGCCCGCTGACCATGCGGCGCTGGCTGGACCGGCTGCTGGGGCGTGAACGCCAGCCCCGTCACCCCTTGCCGGAGGCGCTGTGGCAAGCCACGCTGGCGTCCTGCACCTACCTGCGTGAGTTGCCCCCGCCCGAGCTGGAGCGCCTGCGCGAACTAGCCACGCTCTTTCTCGAGGACAAGGAGTTTCATGGCGCCCAGGGCCTGCAGATCACCGATGCCATGGCCTTGACCATCGCGGCCCAGGCCTGCCTGCCCGTGCTGCATTTCGGCCCGGGGGAACACTCGCTGACCTGGTATGACGATTTCGTGGGCATCGTGGTGCATCCGGACGAAGTGCTGGCCCGGCGTGAGATCGTGGACGAGCACGGGGTCGTGCACGAGTACGAAGAACCCCTGGCCGGTGAGGCCATGCCCGATGGCCCCATCATGCTGAGCTGGCAGGACGTGAGCGCAGCCTCCAGCGAAAGCGGCTACAACGTGGTCATCCACGAGTTCGTCCACAAGCTGGACCTGCGCGATGGCGTGGCCGATGGCTGCCCGCCCTTGCCCGCGGGCTTCATGGGCCAGGGCAGCGCGCAGGCCGCACGCACGTACTGGCTGGGCATCCTGCAAGCAGCCTACGACGCTTTCCGCGAAGCCGTGATCAAGGCCGAGCGCTTCGGTGCGCAGGCGACCTGGCTCGACCCCTACGGGGTCGAGCACATCTCGGAGTTCTTTGCCGTGGCCAGCGAGGCCTATTTCGTCAGCCGCGCGCGCTTCGCCACCGAGTTCCCCACCCTGCTGCCGCTGTTTGATGCCTGGTATCGGCCCCAATCGCAGCCATAGAGCTCAGCGCCGCAGCAGGACCTTGAGCGCCTGTTGCAGGCGCCGTGCCGTGCCCGCGTCATAAGGTGCGGCAAAGACACGCGCTGCATCCTGGCCCCAGGTCTGGGCCGGCGCCGCCTCGTTGCGTCGTGTGAGCAGCTGCAGCTGCAGGGCACGCCGTGCATCCAGCTGCTCGGCTGGCGTCGGCACCTCCGCGGCGATCTCCAGGCGCAGCAGGGCGTCGGCAGCCTCCCCTTGCGCAGCAGCTGAGAGCGCTTGCGCCCAGAGCGAGCGCACGGCCGGCGTCACGCGCCCGCCGAGCTCGCTGGCCGATGGCAGGCGCGCGACATCGCGCTGCTCCCAGCCTGCCAGCAACTGCGTCAAGGCTTCGCCATGGGCCTGCGCTGCCAGTTTCTTGAGCGCGGCCTGGGCATGCTCCAGCGCGTCGCGTTGTGCCCGGAAGGCCGCATCACCGAGGCGCGGGGTGTCACGCGGCGCACGCTCGGCGCGCTCGGGACGGCGCTCCTCACGGCGTGGGCTGTCCCGCCGCTCGCCCGGCCGACCGCGCACGGCGGGTGCCGCGGGTTCGGCGCGCTTCATGCCGGGCCGGTCATCGCCCCGCACGGCTACCACGGGCTTACGCGGCTGGGCCACGGGTGCCGGTGTCTCAGCCACGGCGGCCGGCGTTTCGGCTGGCACCGCAGCCACGCTGGCAGCAGCAGCCACCTGCCCCTTGAGCGCAGCCTCCAGCGCGGTCATGGCCGCGCGGATGGCCTGCGCATCGCCGGCGGCATTCGCTGCCTCCAGGGCCTGCGCGGCGTCGAGCACAGCGCGGTCATGCGCGCTCATGGCGGCGTTGACCTGCTCGCGCGCGGCACTCTTGCGGGCGAAGGCCTCGTCGATGGGTTTGCGGAAGGCATCCCAGAGCTTCTGTTCCTGCCGTCGATCCAGCGGCACGGCATGGGCCTCGGCCTGCCAGCGCTGCTGCAGGGCCTTGACGGCATCAATGCGCAGCTGCGGAGCGGCGCCGAGCTGCGCAGCTTCCTCGATCATGGCCTGGCGCCGCTGCAGGCTGTCCTTCTGCACCGCATCCAGCGGCGCACTGGCGGCGACCATCGCGGCCTTCCACTGCGGCTGCAGTTCGGCAAAGGCCTTCTCGCTCAGATGACCGGCCTCGCGCCAGCGTTCGGCAAACTGGTGCAACTCACGGCTGAAGGCCTTCCAGTCATGCTGGGTCTGTGCGGCCTGCGCAGACGCCCAGGCCTGAAGTTCGCCGATCAGGGCCAGACGTTTGGCCTTGTGCTCGGCCGCCTCGGTCTTGATCTTCTCCAGCCAGGCTTCCACCACCTTGTAGGCCTGGTTGCAGGCCTCATCGAAACGCTTCCACAGCGCGTGATTGGGCACGCCGCCCTGGTCAGTCTGTTTCCACTGCTCGCGCAGTTCGCGCAGGGATTCCTGCATCTTGCGCCCACCCAGGGTCTGGCCCTCAGGCCGGTTCAGCAGGCCCTCGGCCTTGCGCACGAGCTCCTCGCGCAGCTGATCGGCGCGCCAGCGCTGCCAGCCCTCGAGTTCGCCAGCGGCCGCCAGTGCGGCGTGGGCCTGGCGGTCAAGCTGGGCATCGATGTGGCGACCATGGTCCTTGAGGGCTTGGCGCAGAGCTTGGGCGGCACCGGCGCTGGCCTTGCCATGGCCTTCCGAGATTTCCTTTTCCAGCTGAACCAGCACCTCACGCACGGCGGTCGTGGCCTGGGCCCGCAGCTCGGGATCCACCTTGGGCTTGGCCGCAGGCGCAGCGGCCTCTGCAGGTACGCCTCGCGCCTGGCGCAGTTCATCGGCCCAGACCGGCACCTGCGGCAGGGGCGCTGCCGGATCGGCTGCCGCCGCATGGGCCTGGGCCAGCGCAGCGCCAAAGGCCTCCCAGACCAGGGTCAGCTGCGCTCGGGAAGCCTCGAGTTGCGGGGCGAAGCGCAAGTCGATGCTGCTCCATTGCGCTTCCTGCGGCAGCATAGCCGCCTCGGCCTGCCAGGCAGCCACGTCTTTCGCCAGGCCTTCAACAGCGGCCTGGGCGTCCAGCCAGGACTTGGTGGACAGCACCTCGATGCGCTGGGCCAGCAGCACCGCGGCCTCGCGCTGAACCTGGGCACGGTGCTGCAGGTCCTCGATGGCCTTGACGCGCTCGGCCAGTTGCAGCTTGAGTCCGGCCAGGGGCTCACGGCTCAAGGGCGCGCCAGCCTTGGCCGCATCACGCTGCCAGGCCATGGCATCGGCCACGTTGAGGCGGCTTGCGGCCAGAAGCGTCTCAGCCTTCTGGGCCCACTCGAGTGCCATGCCCTCCTGATCGCGCTGGCGCTTGAGCTCGTCAAGCTTCTCCCGCAGCAGCTTGGCCGCGCCCTTGTCCTTGACGCTGAGCTCACGGTACACCTGCTGCATCTGCTCGGAAGCGGGCTCGCTCTGCAGCCAGGCCCGAACGCGTGCCGCACGCTCCCCGGCGGTGGACGCCGAAAATGCGCCACCCGTCAGTTCGTCCAGCGCATGGGTGTCGTGGCGGGCAGAGGAAGAAGCAGAAGAGGGCACGGCGTACTCAATGGGCAAAAATGACAGACGTCGATTGTCGCCGCCATTTGGCGCTCTGCGACAGGCTGGTACGCATCGTCGTCCCAAAAGAAAGCCCGGTCGGGTGGTAGGAACCAGCCCGCCGGGCCTGACGGCGGGCTGCAAGCCCATGCCGTCTGGGTATCGCAAAGGGGAGAGTCGGGTCCCGCAATGCGATGAGGGCAAGAGATTGCCCCCAAGATTGCCAGTTTGGCACTGGCACCTACACCCTGCAGGTGCGTGCCGGCTACTTCCAGCAAAGGATGCCTGATGTGACAGGCGTGTGGAGTCTAGTCCCCAGGCCCCCGGAATCAAATCCTTCTCTCAATGGCTTAAGGCGGCTTGATTGAATGACCGCAATCGGGTAGCACTGACCGGAAAAGCAACTGAGGCAGGTACTGTTACAAAATACAGTAGATCTCATGTCTGTCCTGACATGGTTTTTGCAAGTCATTGATTTATTTGAATATTCAAAAGTAATTCTACAAAGCTCGCATCTACCATATTCATGAATTCAATCATTGAATTAGTTCTATATTCTTGATTGTCTATATATCGGGTCTTACAATTCGTTTCACCCCGAATACGGGATTACCCGAACCCGCTGCCGACCCCGGCACATCGGATCCAGCACCGGCCTCACGTCGCCGGTCGATCCAGATGGCGTACCAACCCAGACGTGGCCCTGCTGCATGGCTTCTGTGTCACCCCACAGAGCCAGAACGCAGGCTACGCGAGAAGAGGAAGTGCTATGACAGCGTTACAAGAAATGGGCCAGGGCCTGCGTACCGTCGCACGCCAGATCTCCCAGTTTTTCTTTGCCACCATCCACAACAGCTTCGCGCTGCTGGGGCTGGCAGTGCTATTCGCAACCATCGCCCTGGCGGCGCGGCCCGAGCTGCGCCAGGCCGGCGAAGCCCAGCTGATGGGCTGGCTCCATAACCGCCACTTCGGCCTGCCCTCCACCGAGGTCGAGCCTGTGGCCGTGGAGCGCGCCACAGCAGCCCACCCGCATCAGTTGAACAAGCAGCAAGCGGCAGTGGCCTACTGGATCAGCAAGAAATACCGCGTGGCGCCCGAACCGGTCTCGGCTCTGGTGCTGGAAGCCTATGAGATCGGCCGCCGCACCGACATCGACCCCCTGCTGCTGTTGTCGGTCATGGCCATCGAGTCGGGCTTCAACCCCTTCGCACAGAGCCCGGTCGGCGCGCAAGGCCTGATGCAGGTCATGACCCGCGTCCACAGCGACAAATACGCACCCTTTGGCGGCCAGCTGGCGGCTTTCGACCCGGTGACCAATCTCCGTGTGGGTGCCCGCGTGCTGCAGGAGTACATCCAGCGCGACGGCTCCATCGAAGGTGGCCTGCGCCGCTATGTGGGCGCCGCCCACCTGCCACACGATGGCGGTTATGTGGCCAAGGTCATGGCCGAGCACGGCCGCCTGTCCCAGGTGGCCGGCGGCGGCACCGTGCCTACCCACACGCCGCAGCCCATCCCGGTCAACGCGCCGGCCAAGCCGGCTGGCGAAGAAACACTGGTTCTGCTCAACTCCTGAATCCCGCGCACGCTGGCGGCACCCGCTCTCCGCTACACTAGCCGGGCACGCGACTGGCGATAGGCGCGTCTGCCCTTGAGGCTGGCGCAGCTGACGTGGACCACCACCGGGGAGCGTGCCGCGGGGCCTGCCATGGCGGGTCCGGTGTTCAGCCGTTCGCCTGGGCAGCCCCCGATCCGCCGGGGGACCAGTGTTTCTTCCGACTGCCATGTACAACCGCAACATCCTCGTCGAACAAACCGACCCCGAACTCTGGGCTGCCATCCAGGCCGAGAACGCCCGCCAGGAACACCACATCGA
>CAMLNH010000068.1 GCA_946481355.1 uncultured Curvibacter sp. | reverse complement strand
CGCAGGCGCGAGTTCAGGGCCGGGTCGGCGCCGCCGCGCGCGGCCACCATGATTTCCTTGGCCAGCTTGCCAAACAGCTTGCCCTTGGCGTCGGCGACCTGCGCCTTGCCCTTTGCTTTCCATTGCGCGCCCATCTCGGCTTCCTTGTGTGATCTGTGGGGCCTGAGCTTTTGATGCAGGCCGGGGCGTCATTCTGGCACGCGGCTAGACCCTCCCTCTCAGGCCATCTGCGCGATGGTCTTGCGAAAACGCGCCAGCGAGAGGCTGAACAGCACGCCGCCGATCAGCAGCAGGGCGGCCAGCGAGTCCCAGACCACGTCCAGGCCCGCACCGCGAAACAGGATGGCCTGGCTCAATTCGGTGTAGTGCGTGGTGGGGGAGAGCGACATGAGCCAGCGCACCCAGTCGGGCATGCTTTCGCGCGGTGTCATGCCGCCCGAGAGCATTTCCAACGGCATCATGGTCAGCATCATCAGCAGGGCGAACTGCGGCATGCTGCGCGCGATGGTGGCCAGGAAGATGCCCATGGAGGTGGTGGCGAAGAGGTGCAGGGCCGTTCCGAAGAGAAAGAGCGGCACTGAGCCGCCGATGGGCACGCCCAGCCAGCTGTGCACCACCAGGCCCAGCGAGACGCTGCAGGCCAGCAGCACGACCAGGGCCATGGACCAGACCTTGGCCAGCATGATCTCAGCCGGCGTCACGGGCATGACCAGCAGGTGCTCCACCGTGCCGTGCTCGCGCTCGCGGATCAGCGCCGCGCCGGTGAGGATGATGGAGAGCATGGTGATGTTGTTGACCACTTCCATCAGCGAGCCGAACCAGCTCGGGTCCAGCGCCGGGTTGAAACGCATGCGCGGCACCAGCTCCACGGGGGAGGGCGTGGCGTCGCGGTAGCGCTGCACGAACTCGGCCACCTCGCCCATGACGATCTGCTGGATGGCGCCGTTGCCGCTGAAGGCCTGGCCCATGCGCGTGGCGTCGATGTTGAGCTGCACGGCCGGGGCCTGGCCCGCCAGCACGTCGCGCTGGAAGTTGGGCGGGATCACGAGCACGAAGGTGTAGCGGCCCTTGTCCAGGCCCGGGTCCACCTGGTCCAGGGTGATGCGCTGGGGCGACACGAACTGCGGCGGGTAGAAGGCCGAGCGGATGCGCTGCGACAGGGCCGAGTCGTCCTCGTCCACGATGGCGATGGCCGTGCGGTGCAGGGTTTCGGGCGCCACCGTGCCCGCGGTGTAGATCGCAAACGTGAAGGCATGCACGATGAGGAAGAGCATCATCGGGTCACGCCACAGGCTCCAGAGCTCCTTGACCCCGAGGCGGTAGACGTGGGCGAGGTGGCGCAGGAAGGCGCTCATTTTTCCTGCTTCCTCAAGAGCGCGATGGAGACGCCCAGGATCACGGGCACGGCCAGCAGCAGCGGCCAGAACTGGCCCTGCAGCTCGGCAAAGCCCAGGGCCTTGTTGAAGACGCCGCGGCTGATGATGAGCATGTGGCTGGCGGGGTAGGCCTCGCCGATCCAGCGGCCCGCACCCTCGAGCGCGCTCACGGGGTTGATCAGCCCGGCGTACTGCACGGCCGGCAGCATGGTGCCCAGCATGGTGAAGAAGATGGCGGCGATCTGGCTGCGTGTGACGGTGGACGCCAGCAGGCCCATGCCCGTGGAGCACAGGCAGTAGAGCAGGGTGGCCAGGGTCAGCGCGGTGAAGCTGCCGGTCAGGGGCACGCCGAAGAGGGTGACGGCCGCCAGACACATGAGCGCATAGTTGAACATGGCCAGGGCCAGATAGGGCAGCTGCTTGCCCAGCAGGAACTCGGTGCGCGTGACCGGCGTGACGTAGAGGTTGACGATGGAGCCCAGCTCCTTCTCGCGCACCACGGCCAGCGCGGTCAGCATGGCCGGCAGCATGAGCAGCAGCAGGGGGATGACCGCCGGCACCATGGCCGGCAGGCTCTTGACGTCCGGGTTGTAGCGGTAGCGCGATTCCACATTGACCAGACTGGTGGGCGCCAGGCCGGTGCGGGCCTGGATCTGCTGCACCAGCCACTGCTGGTGCAGGCCCTGCACATAGCCCAGCACGGTCTCGGCGCGCTGGGGCATGGCGCCGTCGATCCAGGCGCCGATCTGCACACTCTGGCCGCGTTCGATGTCGCGCGCGAAGCCCGGCGGGATTTCGATGGCCAGCGAGATGTCGCCGCTGCGCAGCCGGCGGTCCATGGCCGCGTCATCCGCCAGCGTTGGACGCTCCACGAAGTAGGGCGAGCCGGCTAGATTGTCGGCATAGGCGCGGCTGAGCTGGGTCTGGTCGCGGTCCAGCACGGCGTAGCGCAGGTCGTTGACGTCCATGCTGATGCCGTAGCCGATCACGGCCATGAGCAGCAGCGAACCCAGCAGGGCCATGGCGCCGCGCACCGGGTCGCGCCGCAGCTCCAACGCTTCGCGCCACGCGTAGCTGTGCAGGCGCCTGAGGCTGCGGCGCAGGCGCTCGCGCCAGCCCGGGCGCTGCGCTGCGGGCGCGGCGGGCTCCACCGGCGGGGCGCTCATGGCAGCCTCATCCTGCGTGGCTTCGCGCAGGTAGGCGATGAAGGCCTCGTGCAGATCGAGGGTGCCGCGCTGCGCCACCAGCCGGGCCGGCGTGTCGCTGGCCAGCACGCGGCCGGCGTGCATGAGCGAGATGCGGTCGCAGCGCTCGGCCTCGTTCATGAAATGGGTGGAGATGAAGAGCGTGACGCCGTCGCGCCGGGCCAGCTCGATCATCAGCTGCCAGAAGTTGTCGCGCGCGATCGGGTCCACGCCCGAGGTGGGCTCGTCCAGGATCAGCAGCTCGGGCTTGTGCACCATGGCCACGGCCAGCGAGAGGCGCTGGCGCAGGCCCAGGGGCAGATGCTCGGGCAGCATGTCCAGCGCGCTGCGCAGGCCGAAGCGTTCCACCATCTCGTCGACGCGCGCGGGGATCTCGGCACGCGGCACTTCGAAGAGGCGCGCGTGCAGCACCAGGTTCTGCCGCACGGTGAGTTCGCCGTAGAGCGAGAAGGACTGCGACATATAGCCCACGCGCCGGCGCGTGGCCAGATCGTGCGGGTCCACGGGCTGGCCGAAGAGCCAGGCCTGGCCGGCGCTGGCCGGCAGCAGGCCCGTGAGCATTTTCATGGTGGTGGACTTGCCGCAGCCGTTGGAGCCGAGAAAGCCGAAGATCTCGCCACGCCGGATGCGAAAACTCACGCGGTCCACAGCCGTGAAGTCGCCGAAGCGCATGGTGAGCTCGCGCGCCTCGATGGCGGTCTCTGCGCCTTCGCCGTCGGCCAGCGGCTGGATCTGCACCGGGCGGTGCAGTCTTCGCACCTCGTCGGGCAACAGGGCAATGAAGGCGGCTTCGAGCGTGTCGCGCCCGGTCTGTGCCAGCAGCTCAGCCGGCGTGCCCGTGGCCAGCACACGGCCGGCGTTGAGCGCGACCAGCCAGTCGAAGTCCTGCGCCTCTTCCATGTAGGCGGTGGCGACGATCACGCTCATGCCCGGGCGCTGGGCGCGGATCTGCGCGATCAGCGCCCAGAACTGGGCACGCGCCAGCGGGTCGACGCCGGTGGTGGGCTCGTCGAGGATGAGCAGGTCCGGGTCGTGGATGAGCGCGCAGCACAGGCCCAGCTTCTGCTTCATGCCGCCCGAGAGCTTGCCCGCGGGCCTGTCCAGGAAGGCGTGGAGTCCAGTGCTGCGCGTGAGCGCGTCGATGCGACGGCGACGCTCATGGGCCGGGTGGCCGAAGAGGCGGGCGAAGAACTGCAGGTTCTCCTCCACTGAGAGGGTGGCGTAAAGGTTCTTGCCCAGGCCCTGGGGCATGTAGGCGATGCGCGGGCAGATGCGGCGGCGGTGGCGCGCCCGGGCCATGTCGCCGCCCAGCGTCTCCACGCGGCCCTGCTGGAGGCGGCGTGCACCGGCCATCAGCGCCAGCAGGCTGGACTTGCCCACGCCGTCGGGGCCGATGAGCCCGACCATGCGGCCAGCCGGGATGTCGAGCGTGACGCCGTCCAGCGCCGTGGCCTTGCGGTAGCGCAGGGCCACGTCCTGCAGGCGGACCACCGGGGTGCTGTCCGGGGCGGCCATGGCGGGGCTCACTGCACGAGCTGGCGGTCGAGCTTGGCGGGCCAGGGTGCTTGCGGATCGAGCCGCACCCAGGCGACGCCGGGCAGGCCGGTCTTGACCTGGGTCTGGTACTTGAGCAGCAGCTCGCGCGGGATCTGCGCGCGCACGCGGAACATGAGCTTCTGGCGCTCGCTCTCGGTCTCCACGGTCTTGGGCGTGAACTGCGCACTGCTGGCCACGAAGCTGATCTTGGCCGGGACCGCACGGTCGGGTGCGGCGTCGAGGACCAGGCGCACTTCGCTGCCGATGGCCACGCGGCCGGCCACGGTCTCGGGCAGGAAGAAGGTCATGTAGACGTCGGAGAGGTCGAGCAGGTTGAGCACGCGGGCGCCGGCGCCGATGACCTCGCCCGGCTGGGCCACGCGGAACTGCACGCGGCCGTCGCGCGGGGCCTTGAGCTCGCCCTCGGCCAGCTCCACGTCCAGGCGCTGCAGCGTGGCCTGGAGTGCACGCACATTGGCCTGGGCGCCACCCACCTGGGTCTGGGCGGCGGCAATCCCGGTCTTGGCCGCCTCGGCCTGCGAGCGCGCGGCCTTGAGCGCGGCTGCCAGCGTGCGCACGCGGGCACGGTCGTCGTCGAGCACCTGGCTGGAATAGAAGCCGTCCTGCGCGAGCTTTTCCGAGCGTGGCAGGCGGCGCTGCGCGGCGTCGAGCTCGCTCTCGCGCTGGGCCACCACGGCCAGGGCCGATGCGTGGTCGCTTTCGCGCAGGGCCACGGCGGCGCGTGCGTTGGCCACGGCTTCCTGCGCCTGCTGCAGCCGGGCCACAGCCTCTTCGCGCTGGGCGCGCAGGCTGTCGAGCTCCATGCGCGCCAGCACCTGGCCGGCCTGCACGAAGTCGCCCTCGTTGACGCGGATCTCGGCCACGCGGCCGCCGGTCTTGGTGGCGATGGATATCTCCGTGGCCTCGATGCGGCCGTTGCCGCTGACGAAGCCTTCGCCGATGGCCTCCTCGGCCCAGGGGGCCCAGGTCATGAGGACGGCGGCAGCGACCGCCACGACGGTCGCCGCGGCAGCGGTGTGTTTCCACTGGAATGTCATGCGTGCTCTCCCGCACCGGCGGGGCCGCGAACTCAGGGCGCGATGCCGGTGGAAATCATCCTAGCGCAGGGGCAGCGGTGCGCAGGGCGCGCGCGGGAAGGATCGCGTCCTTCCTTGATGCAGATCAATCCTGCGCGGGCTCGGGTGCGGGTTCTGCGGCGGGTTCGTCGTCCACGAAGCTGTCGCGGAAGGTGAACCAGATGGAGCTGAAGAACATGGCGGCCATCAGCATGGCGGCGGGGAACATCAGCGTGTTGATGAGCCCGGGCGCGCCCAGGGTGACCGTGAGGATCATGATGAAGAGACCCACGCCGAAGAAGAGCCCGGCCCAGGACAGCACATAGACGGCCAGCGCACCGAAGTTGCGCATGCAGGCCACGGCGCTGAAGAACAGGCCCTTGAGCGGTGTCACGCCGTGCCAGTGCACCAGCGCGGGCGCATGCCAGAACAGCATGGCCAGGGGCAGGTAGAGCGCCATGGCCAGCCACATGGCGTTCTGGAAGTCGGCCGACTGCACGAGCTCGGGCGTGAGCTGGCCGCCCACGAGGTAGATGCGCGCGAACTGGCCACCGTCCACCAGGGCCGAGGCGCCCATCACGAGCAGGAAGCACGCGGCGTAGGCCGCGCCCAGCACGGCCATGGCGCGGGCGCGCTGCTGGCCGGCGCGAAAGGCGCTGATGAGGATGGACGGCATGGGAAAGCGCCCCTGCGCAGCCTCGCGCGTGGCGGCCATCAGGCCCAGGGTGGCGGCCGGTAGCAGGGCCAGCGAGACCACGCTGCCCAGCACGGGCAGCAGGCTGACCACCGAGATCAGCGCAATGAAGAGGAAGAAGAGGCCGGCCAGCGCCAGCGGCTGCTGCCAGAAGGTGCGCAGCCCAGCGCGGAACCAGGCGAAGCCGGTGCGGGCGGGGACGATGTTGAGCCTCATGCCGCCACACCTGCGGGTTCGAGCAGGTCGGCCGCGTGCAGCGGCTGCTGCACGCGTTGCCGCAGCACGCGCTCGAAGTGCGTGGGGTCGTGCGGCTGCAGCAGGCTGGCTTCGCGCGGCAGGTGGAAGTCCCACAGGCGCGAGATCCAGAAACGCAGGGCGCCGGCACGCAGCATGGCGGGCAGCAGCTGGCGTTCGGCGGCCGTCAGCGGGCGCACGGCCGTGTAGGCCTGCACAAAGGCGGCGCTGCGCACCAGGTCGGCCTCGCCCGTGGCGAGATCGATGCACCAGTCGTTGAGGCAGACCGCGATGTCGAAGAGGAAGGTGTCGACGCCGGCGAAGTAGAAGTCGAAGAAGCCCGTGAGCTGGCCGTCGTCGAACATCACGTTGTCGCGGAACAGGTCGGCGTGGATGGGGCCGCGCGGCAGGGCGGTGCAGGCCGCGGACTCGGCGATGTGGTTCTGGTAGGCCAGCTCGGCGCGCAGCAGCGTGGCCTGGGCCGCGTCCAGGTGCGGCAACACCAGGGGCACGGTCTCGTTCCACCAGGGCAGGCCGCGCAGATTGGGCTGGCGGCGCGCGTAGTCGCGCCCGGCCAGGTGCATCTTGGCCAGCATCTCGCCCACGGCCGCGCAGTGGGCTGCGTCCGGCGCCAGCTCGCTTTTTCCCCGCAGGCGGTTGACCACGGCCGCGGGCTTGCCGCAGACGGTGTGCAGGATGTCACCGTCGCGGTTGGCGGCCGGGTCGGGCACGGGGATGCCTCGGGCCGCGAGGTGCTTCATGAGGTGCAGGTAGAAAGGCAGCTGCTCGTGGCTCAGGCGCTCGAACAGCGTGAGCACGTACTCGCCCTTTTCACCATCTTTGTCCGTGGTGGCGAAGTAGTTGGTGTTTTCGATGCCGCCCTGGATGCCGCGCAGCTCCTGCAGCGTGCCGAGGTTCAGGGATTGCAGAAGCGCGCTGGCCTCATCGTGTGAGACTTCGGTGAAGACGGCCATTTCTTGTTCGGGGTGGGTTCAGTATTTGAGGATGTTCCAGCGGGTCTTGCCCTCGCCCTGGCCGTCGCTGTCAGCCGGGTTGCGGTTGTTGCTCTCAGGCGCTACTTCGTAGGCCGGTGCATTGCCCTTGGGGCTCACGGTGATGGTCTTGGTCTCGCCGCCCACGCGCAGCTCGTCGATGCGCGCGCCCTTGTCCTCGTGGCGGATGCGCTCGATGGTCTGCTCCGGGGCCTTGCGCGCGGGCTCCTGCGTTTCGGGGGCACCCTGCTGGGCCGAGGCCAGGCCAGCGGCCAGGGGGAAGAGCAGGGCCAGCAGACGGGGGGCAGTAAGTCGCAAAGACATGCCGGCATTGTAGAACCTGGGGGTGTGGCGACGGGGCAGGCACAATCGGCGTCTGATCCGAACAGGCCTCCCATGAGCGACAAGAAAACCCTGCTGCTGGTCGATGGTTCCAGCTACCTCTACCGCGCCTTCCACGCCATGCCGGACCTGCGCGCCGTGCCGGGCGACCCGGCCAGCCCGCCCACGGGGGCCATCCGCGGCATGATCAACATGCTGCAGAGCCTGCGCAAGGAAGTGCACGCCGACTACGTGGCCTGCGTCTTCGACGCCAAGGGCCCGACCTTCCGCGACGCGATCTATCCCGACTACAAGGCCCAGCGTGCGCCCATGCCCGACGACCTGCGCGCGCAGATCACCCCCATTCACGAGGTGGTGCGCCTCATGGGCTGGAAGGTGCTGGACGTGCCGGGTGTGGAGGCCGACGACGTGATCGGCACGCTGGCCGTGGCCGCCGCGAGCCAGGGGGTGAACGTCATCGTGAGCAGCGGCGACAAGGACCTGGCCCAGCTCGTGACCGAGCACATCACCATCGTCGACACCATGAACGGCAAGCGCCGTGACGTGGCCGGCGTGGAGGCCGAGTTCGGCGTGCCGCCGGCCTTGATGATCGACTACCAGACGCTGGTGGGCGACACCGTGGACAACGTGCCCGGCGTGGAGAAGGTGGGCCCCAAGACTGCTGCCAAGTGGCTGAAGGAATACGGCTCGCTCGACAACATCGTGGCCAACGCCGACGCCATCAAGGGCGCGGCCGGCGAGAACCTCAAGAAGGCCCTGGACTGGCTGCCCACGGGCCGCCAGCTGCTGACCATCAAGACCGACTGCGACCTCAAGGGCTGGGTGGACGGCCTGCCGGCGCTCGATGCGGTGCGCGTGGGCGAGCCCGACACGGCCGCACTCAAGGATTTTTACGAGAAGTACGGTTTCAAGGGCCTGGCGCGTGCGCTCGGCGGCGAGGCTGCGCCTGCGCCCACGCCGGCCAGGGAGCCGGGCCTGTTCGACGACCCCGCGCCCGTGGCTTCGTCCATCAGCACGGTGAAGTACGACACGATCTTCGACTGGGCAGCCTTCGATGCCTGGATGGCGAAGCTGCAGGCCGCCGAACTCGTGGCCATCGACACCGAGACCACCTCGCTCGACGAGATGGTGGCCGAGATCGTAGGCATCTCCTTCAGCGTCACGCCGGGCGAGGCGGCCTACATCCCGCTCACGCACGACTACCCCGGCGTGCCCACGCAGCTGCCGCGCGACGAGGTGCTTGCGAAGATGAAGCCCTGGCTGGAGAACCCGGCCGCGCACAAGCTGGGTCAGCACGTCAAGTACGACCGCCACGTCTTCGCCAACCACGGCGTCGAGGTGCAGGGCTATGTGCACGACACCATGCTGCAGAGCTATGTGCTGGAAGTGCACAAGCCGCACGGTCTGGCCAGCCTGGCCGAACGGCACCTGGGTCGCACGGGCATCAACTACGAAGACCTCTGCGGCAAGGGCGCCAAGCAGATCCCTTTCAGCCAGGTGGACATCGCGCGCGCGGCCGAATATTCCTGCGAGGATTCGGACCAGACCCTGGATGTGCACCGCACGCTCTGGCCGCGCCTGCAGGCCGACGAGAAGCTCAAGTTCATCTACGAACTGGAGATCCAAAGTTCCGAGTCTCTCTACCGCATCGAACGCAACGGCGTGCTCATCGACGCGCCCACGCTGAGCAACCAGAGCCACGAGCTCGGCCAGCGCATGTTGCAGCTGGAGACCGAGGCCTATGAGCTGGCGGGCCAGCCCTTCAACCTCGGTTCACCCAAGCAGATCGGCGAGATCTTCTTCGGCAAGCTGGGCCTGCCCGTGGTGAAGAAGACCGCCACGGGCGCACCCAGCACCGACGAAGAGGTGCTGGAGAAGCTGGCAGAAGACTTTCCCCTGCCGGCCAAGATCCTCGAACACCGGGGCCTGGCCAAGCTCAAGGGCACCTACACCGACAAGCTGGCCCAGCTGGCCCTGCCGCGCACGGGCCGCGTGCACACGCACTACGCGCAGGCGGTGGCCGTGACGGGGCGGCTCTCC
The DNA here is from genome assembly GCA_946481355.1 of uncultured Curvibacter sp. The sequence continues at coordinate 583 of CAMLNH010000068.1, read as the reverse complement.
AGCAACGACCCCAATCTGCAGAACATCCCCATCCGCACCGCCGAGGGCCGGCGGGTGCGCGAGGCCTTCATCGCCCCGCCGGGCCATGTGATCGCCAGCGCCGACTACTCGCAGATCGAGCTGCGCATCATGGCCCACATCAGCGGCGACGCCGCCCTGCTGCTGGCCTTCTACGACGGCATGGACGTGCACCGCGCGACCGCGGCCGAGGTCTTCGGCGTGCCCACGAGCCAGGTCAGCAGCGAGCAGCGCCGCTACGCCAAGGTCATCAACTTTGGCCTGATCTATGGCATGAGCGCCTTCGGCCTGGCGAAAAGCCTGGGCATCGACAACACCGCGGCCAAGAACTACATCGAGCGCTATTTCGACCGCTACCCGGGCGTCAAGCGCTACATGGACGACACAAGACTGCAGGCCAAGGCCCGGGGCTATGTGGAAACCGTCTTCGGCCGCCGCCTCTACCTGCCCGAGATCAACTCACCCAACGGCCCGCGCCGCAGCGGCGCCGAACGCGCCGCCATCAACGCGCCCATGCAGGGCACGGCGGCCGACCTCATCAAGATGAGCATGGTCGCCGTGCAAA
>CAMLNH010000067.1 GCA_946481355.1 uncultured Curvibacter sp. | reverse complement strand
GGGTTGATGGCGTACATGCGGCCATCCTTGCCCGGCTTGACCCAGGCGATGTCGTCGCCGATGGTCGTGACCTTCCAGCCCTCGAAGCCGGCGGGCGGCACCAGCATCGCAAAGTTGGTCTTGCCGCAGGCGCTGGGGAAGGCCGCGGCCACATGGTACTTCTTGCCCTTCGGGTTGGTCACACCCAGGATCAGCATGTGCTCGGCCAGCCAGCCCTGGTCGCGCCCCATATTGGAGGCGATGCGCAGTGCGAAGCACTTCTTGCCCAGCAGTGCGTTGCCGCCGTAGCCCGAGCCGTAGGACCAGATCTCGCGCGTCTCGGGGTAGTGCACGATGTACTTGGTCTGGTTGCAGGGCCAGTTGCTGTCTTTCTGGCCGGGCTGCAGCGGCGCGCCCACGGTGTGCATGGCGGGCACGAAATCACCGTCGGTGCCTAGCACGTCGTAGACGGCCTTGCCCATGCGTGTCATGAGCTTCATGTTCACGGCCACGTAGGGGCTGTCCGACAGCTCGACGCCGATGTGGGCGATGTCGCTGCCCAGCGGGCCCATGGAGAAGGGCACCACGTACATGGTGCGGCCCTTCATGCAGCCGTTGAAGAGAGCGGGCGTGCCGTCGGGCTTGCCGTACTGCATGAGCGCGCGCATCTCGGTCGGGTCGATCCAGTTGTTGGTCGGGCCGGCATCGTCCTTGCGGGCCGAGCAGATGAAGGTGCGGTCTTCGACGCGGGCCACGTCGCTCGCGTCGGAGCGGCAGAGAAAGCTGTTGGGGCGCTTCTTGTCGTTGAGGCGGATGAAGGTTCCGGCCTGAACCAGCAACTCGCACAGGCGCTTGTATTCCTCGTCGCTGCCGTCACACCAGTAGATGGCGTCGGGCTTGCAGAGTGCGGCCATGTCGGCCACCCAGGCCAGCAGGCGGGCGTGTTTGACATGGCTGGGGGCGTTGAGGTGGATGCCTTGCATCACGGGAGAGTTCATCGGGTGCTCCTGTCATTCATGACTCTGGGGCGACTGGGCCTGCCGCCGTTGCGGGCCATTGTAGGGATTCGCCCCCGGGTTACAGCCGGGTTACAGGCAAACTTTATGCAAAACATGCATAGGCCCATGCGAACCAGTTGCCAGCAGATGGAAGGGGCGAAGACAGGTACAGGCAGGCACGGCGGAGCGGCGCAAGCCGGGCGGCCTCATCGAGGTCAGGGCGGGGAGGGGAAGGGATACCCGCAGTTGAAGATGCGGGAGGATGCGGTGCGCCAGCGTGAAGACGCCGGCGCCGCGAGGCGATCAGGCCATGAAGACGGCGATGAAGGCGAGCAGGAAGATCATCAGACCGCCGAGGACGGGGATGACCACCGGTGCCGTGTGCACGATGTTCTCGATGGGGTCGGACGACTGCTGGGGCTCGTGAGACATGAAGATTCCTATCAGATCAGGGAGACTGGGACGATTTTACATGGCAGACCGGGTAACCGCGCAGGGTGCCGCCCGGCGGCCATGGCGTCAAGCCCTGCCCGTACGCCCTGGCGGGGCTTCCCAGCATGGGGGGCTCTGCGCTATCGTGAACGCGTCACGGGACCTCGATGGGGGACGTTGCATGGTCAAGCGACAGTCAACAGGCCGGGCGGGCAGTCCGCTGCTGGTATCTCCCGGTTTGCGGGAAGCGCCGGTGCTCGACCTCATGTGCTCGCATTTTGTGCTCACGCTGGTCAGCCGCATGGGCGGGACGTTCAGCGCGCGCCGGGACCTGCACGGCGTGATCGAGCTGGTGGGCCGCCATCTGATCTGGCCCCTGCCCGTGCTGGAGCGGTTGCGTGACTACCTGGCACGCCGCTGCAGCGGCAACGAGGCCTGGGCCGGGCATGAGGGGCTCGATGTCGATGCATTCCTCGCGCGCTACGGGGACTGGCGCGGCCCTTACGAGGAGGGCACGCTTTTCTATTACCTGGACGACTACGCCAAGCATCAGCCGCGTGACCTGCAACTGGTGCTGGGGGCTACCGGCGACTGGCTGCGTCAGGCGCTGAAAAAACAGTCGACGCTGGTCGAGAAGAACATCGACGCGCTGGCGCACCTGCTGCAGCTCAACCAGGCCGAGCGTGCCCTGCTGCTCTACGGCACGCTGACGCGCTATCAGCGTGAGCTGCGCAGCCTGCTGGTGGAGTTCAAGGTCAGCAATGCCTCCGAAGCCTATGCGCTCATCGCCGAGGTGGCGGGCGTGCGGGCCGAGGAGGTCGGCGAGGCCTTGCGCACGGGGTCGCGCCTGGAGCGCATCGGCCTGGTCGACAACCTGATCTCCGAGCACAACATCACCGATCTGGCTGATCTGATGAAGGTCAGCGAGAAGCTGCCGCCGGTGCTGATGCGCGAGTACCGCGATCAGGCCGAGCTCATGGCAGTCTTCACCCGCCCGGCCAGCAAGAGCCGCCTGGCGCTGGAGGACTTCGCTTTCGTGGCGGAGGAGGCGCAGCTGCTCAGTACCCTGCTGTGCCATGCCGTGGCCCGGCGCGAAGCAGGTGTCAACGTCCTGCTCTACGGACCGCCGGGCACGGGCAAGACCGAACTGGCCAAGGTGGCGGCGCAGGCCGCGGGGCTGGAGTTGTTCGAGGTGGAATACGCGGACCGTGACGGCAACTCACTCAGTGGCCGCGAGCGCTACCGTTCGCTGCAGATTGCCCAGGTGTTTCTCAAGGGCAGTGCACAGTCCGTGCTGCTGTTCGATGAAGTCGAGGATGTCTTTCCGCCGATCTCGAGCGAAGCGGCCCAGTTGCTGGTGCGTGCTGAAAAGGCCGGACAGCAGGCCAGCAGCAGCGTCAGCGGCAAGGCCTGGGTCAACCAGATCCTGGAGTCGAACGCGGTGCCGACGGTCTGGATCACCAACCGCATCGAGCAGATCGACCCGGCTTTCCGGCGCCGCTTTGCCTACCATCTGGAACTCAAGTCCCCGCCCCCGGGCGCACGCGAGGAACTGGTGCGGCGCGCGCTGCAAGGTGTGCAGGTTTCACCGCCCTTTGTGGAGCGGCTGGTCGCACGCAAGAGCCTGACGCCAGCCCAGATCCACACGGCCGTGCGTTTCGCCGGCATGGTGAGTGCTGGAGGTGCCGCAGCGCAACCGCAACAGGAGACCGAGGCCTTGATCGAGCGCCAGTTGCGCAACGCCGATCAGGCGCTGGGCGGGCGGCGTGATCTGGCGCACCCGCGCGCGCCGGACACGCAATACGACCTCGGTCTGCTCAACGTGGAATGCCGCTTCGGACTGGGTCGTATCGTCCAGGCCTTGCAGGCGCGTGGGCGCGGCAGCCTGTGCTTCCATGGTCCGCCCGGTAGCGGCAAGACGGCGCTGGCCGAATACCTGGCGGCCCAGATGGGGCGGCCCTTGATGATTCGCCAGGCCAGCGATCTGGTCAGCAAATTCATCGGCGAGACCGAGGAAAACATGGCCGCGATGTTTGCCGAGGCCGAGGCAGAGAACGCCGTGCTGCTGTTGGACGAGGCCGACAGCTTTCTGCAGGACCGGCGTGGGGCGCAGCGGACTTACGAGGTCACCGAAGTCAACGAGATGTTGCAGGGCATGGAGCGGCACCAGGGCGTGTTCATCTGCACCACCAACCTCATGGACCGGATCGACCAGGCCGCCTTGCGTCGCTTCACCTTCAAGATCCGCTTCAAGCCGCTGAGCCTGGATCAGCGGCGAGCGATGTTCGTGGCCGAGGCCCTGGCGGGACAGGCCCAGCGGCTCCTGCCGGTGTTCCTCAAGCGGCTGGATCAGCTGGATCAGCTGTGCCTGGGTGATTTTGCTGCGGTGCAGCGTCAGGCAGCCATCCTGGGTGAAGGTTTCGGGCCTGAGGAATTCCTCGACCAGCTTGAAGCGGAACACCGCATCAAGCCGGAGGTGCGTGAGCATCGAGGTCTGGGTTTTCTGCAATAAACCTTTTGAATTCAAGGCCTTAGCGTCAGCGGAGCGGTGTCGCTGGCCTATTTTTGTGTCAGGCCTGTCAACCGTCGGACGGGCTGAGGCGTCATAAGCACATGGCAAATGCCGGAAGACCCGGCCGGGTCGCGGATCGCACCCGCAACCCTGGATCGCCCACGAGGACAGCTATGACGACCGTACGCAAGGACATCATCAAAGTGCCGGAAAAAGGCACGTACAAGTGGCAGCTCTTCAAGCAGTGGACTGACGAGTTCCGCGACACCCAGGCTGACCATGTCGCCTACATCGCCCTGCATCTCGCCGGTGTGCTCGAGCCCTGCCGCGCCAAGTTCGACAAGCTCATGCAGCACCATCGCCAGCAGCTGCGTGACAGCTCCAAGGTTCAGCGCCACAGCCGCGCCATCGAGCGTCTGCAGAACACCATGTCTGCCGCCGCCATGTCTTACGAGAGCAACTTCCGCCGGCATTGAACCGGCTGCTCAGCTTGACGGCTCATCTTTTTCACGGCGCCTGACAGGCGCCGTTTTAATTTCCCTCTGCCACCACACGCAACACATCGGCACCGTAAGCCTCGAGTTTCTTGGCGCCGATGCCGCTGATACCCTGCAGATCCGCCAGGGACTGCGGGCGCCGGCGGGCAATCTCGGCCAACGTGGCGTCATGAAAGATCACATAGGCCGGCAGGTTGTGTGCCCGTGCCACCTCGGCGCGCCAGCTCTTGAGGTTGATGTAGTGCACCTGCTCGTCCACGCCCAGCGCCTGGGCCGCGGGTGCAGCCACCGTGCCGCGGCGCGCGCGCTTGACCGGCGCTGCGGCGGTCGATTCGCGCAGCAGCACCGGCACGTTGCCCTTGAGTACGGCACGCGAACCTTCGGCGAGGCACAGGGTGTCGAAGCTGTGGCCGTTCTCCAGTGCCACCTTGTGCAGGCCCACCGCGCCGGTGGCCAGCAACTGGCGCAGCACGCCGCGCAGCTGTGCCTCACTGTAGTCTTTGCCCAGGCCGAAGGTGGAGAGCTTCTCGTGTCCGAACTGCCTCACCTTTTCGGTGTCCTTGCCACGCACGATGTCCATGACGTGCCCGGTGCCAAAGGTCAGGCCGCTGGCTGCATGGACGCGGTAGATGGTCGAGAGCAGCTTGCGCGCCGCGTCCGTGCCGTCCCAGACGGCAGGGGGATTCAGACAGTTGTCGCAGTTGCCACAGGGCCCGGACGGCTCGCCGAAATAGCCGAGCAGGCGCACGCGCCGGCAATCCGTGGCCTCGGCCAGGCCCAGCAGCGCATCGAGCTTGCCGCGCATGACCTGCTTGAAGTCCTCGCCGGCCGGGCTTTCGTCGATCATGCGGCGCTGGTTCACCACATCCTGCAGGCCATAGGCCATCCAGGCGTCGGCGGCTGCGCCGTCGCGGCCTGCGCGTCCGGTCTCCTGGTAGTAGCCTTCGATGTTCTTGGGCATGTCCAGGTGGGCGACGAAACGCACGTCGGGTTTGTCGATGCCCATGCCGAAGGCGATGGTGGCCACCATGACGATGCCCTCCTCGCGCAGGAAGCGGTTCTGGTTCTCCTGACGTACCTCGGGTGGCAAGCCGGCGTGGTAGGGCAGCGACTTCAGGCCCGCATCCACCAGCGCAGCGGATGTTTCCTCCACACGCTTTCTCGACTGGCAATACACCACCCCCGCATCGTCCGGATGCTCGCGTTCGATGAAGCGCAGCAGCTGCGTCAGCGGCTCCTTCTTCTCGACGATGGTGTAGCGGATGTTGGGCCGGTCGAAGCTGCTGACGAACTGCTGCGCCTGCTCCAGCTGCAGGCGCTCGACGATGTCCTCGCGCGTGAGCGCGTCCGCCGTGGCGGTCAGCGCAATGCGCGGCACACTCGGGTAGCGCTCGTGCAGCACGGTGAGTGCGCGGTACTCGGGGCGGAAATCGTGGCCCCACTGGCTCACGCAGTGCGCCTCGTCGATGGCGAAGAGTGCGAGCTGGCCGCGTTCAGCCAGAGCGTCGAGCTGGGCCAGGAAGCGCGGCGTGGTCACGCGCTCGGGCGCGGCGTAGAGCAGGGTGAGCTCGCCGCGCAGCAGGCGTTTTTCCACCGCGGCAGCGTCCTCGCCGGACAGGCTGGAGTTGAGGAAGGCCGCCTCGACGCCGGCCTCGTGCAGCGCGCCCACCTGGTCGTGCATGAGCGCGATCAGCGGCGAGACGACGATGGTCGTGCCTTGTCCTGCCTGCTGGCGCGCGATGGCCGGCACCTGGTAGCACAGCGATTTGCCACCGCCCGTGGGCATGAGCACGAGTGCGTCGCCACCGCCGACCACATGGTCGATGATGGCCTGTTGCGGGCCACGAAAGGCGTCGTAGCCGAAGATGCGACGCAGGATGTCCTGGGGTGGCACGGGTCCGGAGCTCCGGTCAGGCGATGCGATGCGAACTCACATCTGTTCCCAGGGCAGACCGTCGTGGCGCCAGCCGTTGAGCGTGGAGCGCCGGAACTGGTCGTCCAGATCGCCCTCGAAGCCGTGCAGCACATTGATGAGCTGGGAGTAGCCTGCGGCCTCCAGCGCCTTGCCGGCGTCCAGCGTGCGTTTGCCACTGCGGCACAGCAGGACGACGGGCCGGTCCTTCTGGCCGGCGCTCTCGCGGTCCACCGCAGCGACGAAACCGGCAGGATCGGGCGTGAGGTCCGGGTATTCGTACCAGGGGATGTTGACCACGCCGGGCGGGCGCCCGACGTAAAGCGACTCGATCTCCATGCGCACGTCGATGAAGAGCGCATCCGGGGTCTGTTGCAGGAATTCCCAGGTGTCCCGGGGCAGCAGGTGTTTCATAGCCCGCTATTGTCCCGGGTTTTGGCGGTGATCCGCTGCCATCGTGCCGGCTTTCTACAATAGAGGGCATGAAGCCGCTCCATTACACCCGCGCCCAGGCCCTGCCGGGCATCCTGGCCCGTCGCATCGCCATCCTCGACGGCGCCATGGGCACCATGATCCAGCGCTTCAAGCTGGGCGAGGCGCAGTACCGCGGCGAGCGTTTCAAGGACTTCCACAAGGACGTCAAGGGCAACAACGAGCTGCTGTCCCTGACCCGCCCCGATGTGATCCGTGACATCCATGAGGGCTACCTTGCGGCTGGCGCCGATCTGGTCGAGACCAACACCTTCGGCGCCACCACCGTGGCCCAGGCCGATTACGAGATGGCCGATCTCGCGCGCGAGATGAACCTGGCCTCGGCCCGGCTGGCGCGTGCGGCTTGCGACAAGTACAGCACGCCCGACCATCCGCGCTTCGTGGCCGGCGCCCTGGGTCCCACGCCCAAGACGGCCAGCATCAGCCCCGACGTGAACGACCCCGGTGCACGCAATACCTCGTTTGAAGAACTGCGTGCTGCCTACTACGAACAGGTGGAAGCCCTGGTCGAAGGCGGCGCCGATGTGCTGCTGGTCGAGACCATCTTCGACACGCTCAACGCCAAGGCGGCGCTGTTCGCCATCGACGAATACTTCGAGGCGTCGGGCGAGTGCCTGCCCATCCTGATCAGCGGCACCGTGACCGACGCCTCGGGCCGAATTCTCAGCGGCCAGACGGTCACGGCCTTCTGGCACAGCGTGCGCCACGCGCGTCCGCTGGCCGTGGGTCTGAACTGCGCGCTGGGTGCGGCACTGATGCGGCCCTATATCCAGGAGCTCGCGCGCGTGGCGCCCGAGACCTATATCAGCTGCTACCCGAACGCCGGCCTGCCCAATCCCATGAGCGAAACCGGCTTCGACGAGACCCCGGAAGTGACCAGCCGGCTGCTGCGCGAATTCGCGGCCGAAGGCCTGGTCAACATCGTCGGCGGCTGCTGCGGCACCACGCCCGAGCACATCGGTGCCATCCACCAGGCCGTGGCGCCGCTGGCCACGCGCGTGCTGGCCAGTGCCGGGCCTTTCTACCGCGAAGCGGCCTAGGGGCCTCCATGCGCATCGAGGCCCTGCGACAGCGCCTGCGCGCGCTCGGGGCCAACCCGCGCCACGAGCACCGCGTGCTGCGCCTGTGGTCCCAGGCCCTGCCGCAGGATCACGGTAGCCGTCCGATCGAGAACTTCCTGCCCACCACATTGCGGCAGACCTTGCCGGTGCTGGAGCGTGAACTGGCGGCGCTGGCCACCGTGCACTCGGAGCATCCGGGCCAAGATGGTTCCCTGCGCCGCGTGGTTGCGCTGGCCGATGGTCAGCTGGTCGAGAGCGTGCACATGCCGCCCGGACGCATACCCGCGCTCTGTGTCTCGACCCAGGTCGGTTGTGCCGTGGGTTGTACCTTCTGTATGACGGGCACCTCGGGGCTGATCCGCCAGATCGAGAGCGCCGAGATCGTGGCCCAGGTGGCCCTGGCCCGCCGCTACCGGCCGGTGCAGCGCGTGGTCTTCATGGGCATGGGCGAGCCGGCGCACAACCTGGACAACGTGCTCGAAGCCATCGACCTGCTGGGCACGGCCGGAAATGTCGGGCACAAGAATCTGGTGTTTTCCACCGTCGGTGATCCGCGCGTCTTCGAGGCCTTGCCGCAGGGGCCGGTGAAGCCGGCGTTGGCACTGTCCCTGCACACCACGCGGGCCGACCTGCGCGCGCAGCTGCTGCCGCGCGCACCTCGTTTGACGCCGGAAGAGCTGGTGGAGGCAGGTGAGCGCTACGCGCGCCTCAGCGGTTACCCGATCCAGTACCAGTGGACCCTGCTGGCTGGCATCAACGACAGTGCTGAGGAAATCGAGGGGCTGGTGCGTCTCCTGCACGGCAAGTACGCCATCCTCAATCTCATCCCCTACAACGCCGTCGACGGCCTGCCCTATGAGCGACCGACGCGTGACGCCGCTGCGGAGATGGCGCGGCAGCTGCACCGCCGCGGCATCCTCACCAAGCTGCGCCAGTCTGCAGGGCAGGATGTGGATGGTGGCTGTGGTCAGTTGCGTGCGCGGGCGGTGGGCGCGCGACGCATGATTCCGCTGCACGTCAATTAAGTCGTTGCTGATACAGCGATCTGGCGGTGGTGCATGCACAACACTTTTCGATGAAACGCGTCCCTGGGTTTGGAGACCATGCGCAGGGCGTGGAAGAATCGCGCTGACTTTTTCGATTGATGTCAGCTAGGGAGGAAATCCATGAAGAAGAGTTTGATCGGGCTCGCGCTCGCCTGCGCAGCCCTGGGTGCCAGTGCGGATGCGCCGCGAGTGCGCATGTATGCCAACGTAGGCTATGGTTTTGGCGGACAGCCACTGATTGACGGCACCTGGATCAACTCCAGCAACCAACAGACGGGTACCTGGGATATCAAGACTGGCAAGGGATCGATCATTGCTTTGGGGGCCGATGTCAGGATCACCGACCGGTTTTCCATCCAGGGCAGCATGGGGTATGAGACCGACAGTGTCGAAGGTCTCAACGGGGGCTACAAGTTTTCCCGGGTGCCCGTGGAACTGCTGGGTTTTTACTCTGTGACGGAGCGCTTCCGCCTGGGGGGTGGGGTGCGCAAAGTCCAAAGTACCAACATACAAGGCCACGGCGACGCAGAGGGTGACCATGCTGCGTATGAGCAGTCGGGCGGAGCGGTTCTGGAAGCACAATACTTTTTCAGCACGCCTTCCAGAACCGAGCGTGAGCCCTTGTTCGGCATGTACCTGCGCTACATCCACGAGCGCTACAAGCTGCGGGATTGGGAAGATGACAAGAAAGACGGCAATCACTTCGCCCTGGGGCTGCTCTTCTATTATTGAGGCCTAGGCCCGCCATGGCGGTGGGCCGCGTCGCCGCCGGGCCGTGGCTCATTCAGTACCCCCGCTGCCGGGCCGCTACACAGCGCGTAAAATCACGGCTCTTCCAAGGAGCGTTGCAGCAGCACCCCAGTGCTGTCAGGCTTGGATGATCCAACGACGCTCACCTGCTTCTGTTTTCCTCAGGTGAGCCGCATGTCCGAAATTTCCGTCCCCCCCATGAAGTTGTCCGGTCTGGAGCCGGTGCTCATCGGTGCGGACACGCTCTTCGTCAACGTCGGCGAGCGCACCAACGTCACAGGCTCCAAGGCCTTTGCCCGCATGATCCTCAATGGCCAGTTCGAGGAGGCGCTGGCGGTGGCGCGCCAGCAGGTGGAAAACGGCGCCCAGGTCATCGACATCAACATGGACGAGGCCATGCTCGACAGCAAGG
>CAMLNH010000066.1 GCA_946481355.1 uncultured Curvibacter sp. | reverse complement strand
CGCAGCCTGCACGCACAGGAGATCCAGTTCAACGACATCCGCACCACGCTGCAGGCCCTGATCGCGATCTACGACAACTGCAACAGCCTGCACACCAACGCCTTCGACGAGGCCATCACCACACCCACCGAAGATTCCGTGCGCCGCGCCATGGCCATCCAGCTCATCATCAACCGCGAGTGGGGGCTGGCGAAGAACGAGAACCCGAACCAGGGGGCTTTCATCATCGAGGAGCTCACCGAGCTCGTGGAGGAGGCCGTGCTGGCCGAGTTCGAGCGGATTGCGGAGCGCGGCGGCGTGCTGGGTGCCATGGAGACCGGCTACCAGCGCGGCAAGATCCAGGACGAGAGCATGCACTACGAGATGCTCAAGCACACGGGCGAGCTGCCCATCATCGGTGTCAACACCTTCCGCAACCCGCACGGCGATACCGTGATGGAAAAGCTGGAACTCGCGCGTTCCACCGAAGAGGAAAAGCAGGGTCAGTTGAAGCGCCTGCAGGACTTCCACACCCGCCACGCGGCCGAGGCGCCGGCCATGCTGCAGCGCCTGCAGCAGGCGGTGATCGAGAACCGCAACGTCTTCGAGGTGCTGATGGACGCCGTGCGCGTCTGCTCCCTGGGGCAGATCACCACGGCACTGTTCGAAGTCGGCGGGCAGTACCGTCGCAATATGTGAGCCGCGCCTGACCTGCTGCGCTTATTGCGCGGTGGCCAGCGGCAGATTGAGCAGCAGGTTCTGCGGCTTGAGGCGCAGCAGGCCCTGCGCACTCATGGCCAGGCCCAGGTAGACCGGCTTGCCCGCCATGTCCACCTGCGCCACCGCAGGGTCGACGAACTCCAGCCGGAACAGGCTGATGAGCCGCTGCATGCGCGCCGCATCCACCTCCATGTCCTCGTAAAGGTCGTTGAGGATGGCCGTGGCCTCGCTGTCCAGGCCGATGTGCCAGCGCCAGGCCGCGTCGTCCACGCGCGCCAGCGGTTCGATGCGCACATCCACACCGAGGAAGTGTTGTACCCAGCCTTCCAGCACGCGTGCCAGCGCCTTCAGCCCGCTGCGCGCACGCGTCATGCGCAGGGTCAGGCCGTGGCTCAGCTCCTGCTGCACTTCATGCGTCAGATCCAGCAGGCTGCGGTGGCTTTCGCTGCGCTCCAGGTAGGGCGCAGGATTGCCGGCGTCGAGCACGGCCAGTTCTGCGGCGCGCAGCGTGGTCTTGTTCTCCAGCAGCAGGCGGCCGAGTTCGCCCAGGCCGGCGTCCTGGCTGTGCTGGTCCACCACGGCCTGGTCGGCGGCCAGCACCTGGCCGTCCTGCACCGCGATGCGTTGCGGGCGAAAGAAGAGCTCGGCCGCGCGCAGCTGCAGCACGTCCTCGCTGTCGCGCAGCAGGTGCCGCAGCACGGCCTGCACCACGAGGTCGATGAAAAGCGGGGGGATGGTGATGCGCCCGCTGCGCATCAGCTGCAGGTACCAGGCCTCCAGCGTGCCAGCCTGTTGCAGCGCATCGCGCCAATGCAGGAAATGGGTGTAGTTCTCGCGCGCGTCGACGTCACGGATGCGCGCGAGCGTCGCGGCATCGACGGCGTGGAGGGGGGCATCGTGCAGGGCCCGGTGCAGGCGGCGTTCGGCAGGGCAGGATTCAGGCACGAGCGCAAGCTCGGGGCGCGCCAGGACCAGGCGCAGATAGTCGGGCGTGAGCGCGAGCCGGCCCTCGGCCGTGGGCTGCAGGCGTTCATAGCCGCAGGAGGGCCAGAAGTTCATGCGTCCGATGCTAACAGCGCCGGACGAAGGCAGCTCAGTGGTTCGACAGCTCGCCCGGCAGGGTCTCTTCCTCGTCCCCGACATCGGCGGCCGGATCGACCGCATAGGGGATCAGCGGCTTGTCCAGCGGGCGCAGCTGATGCCGGCGCAGCGAGCGCAGCGAGGTGGAGCGTTCCATGGCCTGGAGCACGGTCTCGGGCTCCATCATCAGGCTGAAAGGGTTGAGCAAAATAGGGTTGGTTCTCACAGGTTTTCCTTGCATCACACCAGCATGCGATGTGGTGAAATCACTGTAGGCCCCGTGTCGGCCAACTTGAATCGGCATCCGCCGGTTTCTCGTGTCAGAAAAAACCTGACACGCCGGGCTCAGGCCGGTCCCGGGCCGACCAGCCAGCGGGCCTGGAAATCGGCCGCTGCAATGGCTGCCCCGTGGTAATAGCCCTGGACCTCGGCGCAGTCGAGGCGCTGCAGAAACGCCAACTGGGCCGCGGTTTCCACCCCTTCGGCCACGCTGATCAGCTGCAGGCTGCGCGCAATGTCCACCATGGCCTGCACGATGCTCTCGTCGCTGCGCCGCTGGCCGATGCCCGAGATGAAGCTGCGGTCAATCTTGAGCACCTGCACCGGCAGGCGGTTCAGATAGGACAGCGAGGAATAGCCGGTGCCGAAATCGTCCAGCGCCAGACGCACCCCTAGCGCCTGCAGCTCGGCCAGGCGGCTGAAGGCGTCTTCCATCACCAGCACCACGGATTCGGTGATCTCGATCTCCAGCCGGCCGGCACCCAGCCCGTGGCGTTGCAGACAGTCCTGCAGCAAGGCAGTGAAGTTGCCACGCTCCAGCTGTTTGACCGAGAGGTTGATCGAGACCGTGGGCAGATGCTGGCCCGCCGCGTCCCAGGCAGCCAGCTGGCGACAGGCCTGCTCCAGCACCCAGGCACCGAGCTCCTCGATGTAGCCCGTGGCCTCCGCCACCGGGATGAAGCGCACCGGCGGGACCTCGCCCAGCTCGGCACAGTGCCAGCGCAGCAGGGCCTCGGCACCGGTGAGCCGGCCCTGGCGCACGCTCAGGCGCGGCTGGAAATGCAGCGCTAGCTCACCAGCGGCAATCGCGCCGCGCAGCCGGCTTTCGAGCGCCATGCGTTCCTCGGCCTGGGCCGTCATCTCGGCGCTGTAGAAGTGGTGCCGGTTGCGTCCCAGCGCCTTGGCCTGGTACATGGCGGCGTCGGCCTGGCGCACGAGCACATCCACGTCCTGGCCCTGGGCGGGTGCCAGGCTCAGGCCGATGCTGGCCGACAGGTGCAGGCGGTTCTCGCCCACCGCGAAAGGCTGCTCGAACAGGCCGAGCAGGCGCTGGGCCAGCTCGCCCGCCTCCTGCGGCCCGGCGATCCGGTCGGTCAGGCAGACGAACTCGTCACCGCCCAGGCGTGCCAGCAGATCCTCCGCGCCCATGCAGGTCTGCAGCCGCCGGGCCACACTGACCAGCAACGCATCGCCAACCGGATGGCCCAGGGTGTCGTTCACGTCCTTGAAGCGGTCCAGGTCGATGAAGAGCACGGCCAGGGGGCGGCCGGGGCTCGTCGTGTCGAGCAGGCGCCGGCTCAGGCGTTCGCGGAACATGACGCGGTTGGGCAGGCCCGTGAGCGGATCGTGGTGGGCCAGATGGTCGAGCTGCAGCTGCGCCTGCCGGCGCTGGGCGATCTCCTGTTCCAGTGCCTCGGTGCGCTCGCGCACGCGCCGGTCCAGCGCGCTGTTGGCCTCTTCGAGGGCCAGTGACTGCCGACGCAGGATGTGCTGGGCACGGCGCACCACGATGAACTGCGCGAGATAGAGCACGCCCAGCACCGCCAGCACGGTCAGCGAGATCTCCCACAGCCGGCGCTCGGACTGCTGCACGAAGGTCGTCACATCCTGGTAGACCTCGAACACGCCTTCGATGCCAGGTCTGCGCGCGTCCTGCACCGGCACATAGGTGTAGATGATGGCCCGGTCCGTCAGGGAGCCCTCGAAGGCGTCGAACTGGTTGCGGTGCGTGAGGGCGCCGCTGCTGCGACCCGTGATCGCGGACTGAAAGCCCGGGTTGTCCGACTTGTCCTCACCGATCTGGCGCGGATCGCTGGAGAACACGGTCATGCCGCTGGGGGCGTAGATCTTGATCTTCAGCACCGTGGTGCCCCGCGTCAGGGCGGCGAGCACCTCGTGCAGGCCGCTGCGCGCGGCACGCTCGCGCAGCTGTTCAGCGCTGTCGGTGGGGCTGGCCGCATCGATCAGCGGCTTGAACTCCTTCCAGAGCGAGTTCTGGACCAGCTGCGTGAACTCCGCCGCCCGCGCCTGCTCCAGCGTAAGCAGCTGTTCCATGGCGTTGTGCCGGTAGTAGGGCAGCAGCAGGGCGCTGGCCCCGGCGATCAGGGCCAGCGACAGCCAGGAGAAGTAGCGGCTGAGATTGAACATTGCGCGCCACTTCCGTCGCCGCCTCAGCGTGCCGCCGCCCGGATCAGGTCGGCCGCCTTCTCCGCGATCATGATCACCGGCGCATTGGTGTTGCCCCCCACCAGCGCGGGCATGATGCTCGCATCCACCACGCGCAGGCCCTGCAGGCCGTGCACGCGCAGCTGCGCATCCACCACATCCATCTCGCCCGGCCCCATGCGGCAGCTGCCCGCGGGGTGGTAGATGGTGTCGGCGTGGTTGCGGATGAACTGTTCGATCTGCACATCGCTCTTGGCCACCGCCGAGGCCGGCAACTCCTGCGCGCCGAAGCGCGCCAGCGCCGGCTGCGACAGGATGCTGCGCATGAGCTTGAAGCCGCGGATCAGCCGGTCCACGTCATCGCGCTCGCCCAGGAAGTTGGGGTCGATCAGCGGCGCGGCCAGCGGGTCGGCGCTGGCCAGGCGCAGGCTGCCGCGGCTCCTGGGGCGCAGCAGGCAGACGTGGCAGGAGTAGCCGTGGCCCGTGGTCGTGGTGCGGCCGTGGTCGACGAGCTTGCCGATCACGAAGTGCAGCTGCAGGTCGGGCACGGGCTCGCCCGCCTGGCTGCGGATGAAGCCGCCCGCCTCGGCGAAATTCGTCGTGAGCATGCCGCTGCGTGAGCGGCGCCATTCCCAGATGCCGCGCAGCACATTGAGCACCCCCTTGGGCGAGAGACCGAAGAGGTCGGTGAGCTGGGGCGCGTTGTAGACCGTGACCACATCCACATGGTCCTGCAGGTGGCGCCCCACGCCGGGCAGGTCGTGCAGCACCGGGATGCCGTGCTGGTGCAGCAGACCGCCCGGGCCGACGCCCGAGAGCATGAGCAGCTGCGGTGACTGCAGCGCGCCGGACGAGAGGATGACTTCGCGCGCCGCACGCAAGGTCTGCTTGTGGCCGCCCTGGAGAAACTCCACCCCCACGGCGCGCCGCCCTTCGAACAGCACGCGCGTGGCCTGCGCGCCCGTGATGACTTTCAGGTTGGGCCGTGCGAGGTTGGGCGTGAGGTAGGCCTTGGCGGCGGAATAGCGCTCGCCGTTCTTGTGGGTCACCTGGTACAGGCCCACGCCGTCCTGCGTGGCGCCGTTGAAGTCCTCGTTGTGCACATAGCCGGCCTGCACACCGGCCTGCACGAAGTGCGGGCTGTAGCGGTTGGGGCTGCGCAGGTCCATCACGTTGAGCGGGCCGCCCACGCCGTGAAAGGCGTCCACGCCGCGCTCGTTGTGCTCGGCCTTGCGGAAGTAGGGCAGCACCTCGTCCCAGCGCCAGCCCGGGTTGCCAGCCGCGGCCCAGCCGTCGTAGTCTCGCGGCACGCCGCGCGTGTAGATCATGGCGTTGACCGAGCTGGAGCCGCCCAGCACCTTGCCGCGCGGCTGGTAGCCGCGCCGGCCGTTCAGGCCCTGCTGCGGCATGGTCTGAAACCCCCAGTTGGCCTGACCGCTCCTGGCCAGCAGGGCCAGGCCCGCGGGGCAGTGAATCAGTACACTGCGATCGGCCGGACCGGCCTCCAGCAAGGTGACCTGGATGCGTGGGTCCTCCGAGAGGCGAGCCGCCAGCACGCAGCCGGCCGAACCGCCACCGACGATCAGGTAATCAACCATGTTCTGCTTCTCCTCCGCAGGCCATGGTAGCGTCGTCCCCCGCTTCTGCCCGTGAGGGCAAACCCCGTGTCGACAGGCCCGCGGCAGGGCATACTGCCAGCCATGCGCCTGGCCCTCATGTCCGACCTCCACGCCAATCTGCACGCCCTGCAGGCCTGCCTGGCGCACGCGCGCGAGCAGCAGGCCACGCAGTACGCCTTTCTCGGTGACCTCGTGGGCTATGGCGCCGACCCGGGGGCCGTGGTGGATCTCGTCATGGGCCTGGCCGACGAAGGGGCGCTGGTGCTCAAGGGCAACCACGACGAGATGGCCGCTCGCCCGCCAGGCGGTCAGCAGACCCTGGGTGAGACCACCGCACGCTGGACACATGAGCAACTCGACCCGTCGCAGCGCGCCTTTCTGGATGGCCTGCCCATGACCCAGCAGTTCGACCGCGCCTTGCTGGTGCACGCCACGGTCGATGAGCCTGAGCTCTGGCGCTATGTCTACGACGCCGCGGCCGCAGGCCAGAGCCTGGACGCCGCCAGTGCACAGGAACAGGTGCGCTACGTCTTTGGCGGCCATGTGCATCGTCAGTCGCTCTACTACCGCGCCGCCGACGGCCAGCTCATGCCCTTCAACCCCACCCCCGGCATCCCCATCCCCGTCTCTGCGCGCCGCCACTGGCTGGCCACCATCGGCTCGGTCGGCCAGCCGCGCGACGGCAGTCCCAAGGCCATGTACACGCTCTACGACAGCGAACAGTCCGAGCTCACCTTCCATCGCGTGGCCTACGACCACCACGCCGCGGCCGACGCCATCCGTCGCGCGGGCCTGCCTGACTTCTTCGCCGACCGCCTGGAGATCGGGCGATGACCTCACCGGAGCCGCTGGCGCCCGGCAGCCGGCTGGGCGGCTTTCTCATCGGCGAGTGCATCCACCTGGGCGCGCATGCGCGGCTCTACCGCGTGCAGTGCGCCGAGGGCCAGGCTGATCCCGGTTGCGCGCTCGTGCTCAAGCAGCCGCGCACGGGCCAGGGAGATGCCGCAGACCTGCGCCGCTTCGAAGTTGAACACCAGGCGCTGCGTGTCCTGAGCGGACCGCATGTACCGCGCCTCGTGGACGCAGAGGACGCGGCGCAGCCGCCCTGGCTGGTCATGGAAGCCATTGACGGCGCCAGCCTGCAGCAGCGCCTGGACCAGCCGGCCCTGCCCGCCGTCGAGGAGGTGGTGGGCCTGGGCGTGGCCCTGGCGCAGGCCGTGCATCGCCTGCACCAGCAGCAGGGCGTGCACCTGGGCCTGCGGCCCGACCGGGTGCGCGTCACGCCAGAAGGGCGGGTGGTACTGCTCGGCTACGGCCTGTCCTGGCACGCGCACCACCCCGACCTGCACGCGGGCCTGGCCGGTGCTGCAGCCGGTGAGGCGGGCTGGATGGCCCCTGAGCAGCTGCTGGGTGTGCGCGGCGATCCGCGCAGCGACCTCTTTGCCCTCGGCGCCATCCTCTACCAGCTGCTCACGCACGAACTGCCCTACGGTCTGCCCGACACCGAGGCCGCGCTGCGCCAGCGCCTGTGGCGTGAGCCGTTACCGCCGCGACGCTGGCGGCCCGAGATCCCGGCCTGGCTGCAGGAGGTGCTGCTGCGCTGCCTGGCGCCCGAGCCCGCGCAGCGCTACCCCTCGGCCGCGCATCTGGCCTTTGATCTGCGCCATCCGCAGCAGGTCCGTGTGACGGTGCGCGGTGAGGCCCTGCAGGCGCCGCCGCCCTGGACCACCTGGCGGCGCTGGTGGCGTGCCCAAAAGCTGCTGCGTAGCCGACCCGCCCCGGGGCCCGTGCGCATCTGGTCCGAGGTGCCCATCGTCCTGCTCGCCGTGCCGCAGGAGGACACGCCTGCGGCCACCCTGCAGGCCTTGCGCCGCGCTGCCCTGCGCGCACTGGGCACGCGCCCCGGCGCGCGGCTGGCCTGCGTCACCGTGCTGGCGCCGCCTTCGCGCAGCGACAGCCTGACGCAGCGCCGTCAGCTCGCGCAGCTGCAGCGCTGGGCCCAGGGGCTGGAGGGGCCGGGGCACCAGACCTCCTGCCATGTGATCGTGGCGCCCGACGTGGCCGCGGCCCTGCTGGACTGGGCGCAGCGCAACGCGGTGAGCGATCTGGTGCTGGGGGCGGGTGGAGCCGGACCCGACGGTGTGGCCGTACGTGTGACGCAGCAGGCTGCGTGCAATGTGCAGCTGGTGCGTGCCGCGCCCGGTGAACGCCTTACAGGCTGAAGTGCTTGCGCACCATGCGCGTGAGCAGGGCCTGCAGCTGTTCCTCGTCGGCCTCGGTCAGCGTGCGGTAGACCTCGGGGGCGATGCGGTCAAAGACCTCGATCAGGTGCGGGTCGAAGTGCCGGCCCGACTCCGCGCGCAGCGCCGTCATGGCCTGATCCAGTGACACCGGTTCCTTGTAGGGCCGGCGCGAAGACAGGGCGTCGAACACATCGGCAATCGCGAAGATGCGCGCCACCTGCGGGATGTCGGTGCCGGCCAGCCCGCGCGGGTAACCTGTGCCGTCCCACTTCTCGTGGTGGCCGGCCACCACGGCCTGGCCGCCGGCCAGCCAGCCCGCACCGGCCACGATGTCCTCGCCCATGCCCACGTGCGTGTGCATGATGAGCATCTCCTCGTTGCTCAGCGGACCGGGTTTGAGCAGGATGTGCTCGGGGATGCCGATCTTGCCCACATCGTGCAGAAAGCTGCCCACGATGAGCTCCTGCATGCGCGTGCCATGCAGGCCCACGGCCTCGGCCAGCGTGGCCGAGATCCAGGCCACACGGTAATTGTGGATGCCGTTGTCGCTGTCGCGTCGTGCGATCGCGCGGCCCAGTGCTTCCATCATCGCGATGTGCGATTCGAGCAGCTCGCGCTGGCGGCGCTGGCTGTCGCCGTTGAGGCGCAGCACCAGCGGGTACAGCGCCAGGCCGCACAGGAACACGGCCAGCGCCGTCAGGTAGCCCGTGCGGCGCGCATCGGCCAGCATGCGCTGGCGCTGCCAGTCCGGCACCAGGCGCGTGCCCTCGAAATAGCCGGCCAGGCTCTGGTCTTCGTTGCGCAGCGGGATGAACACGCGCAGCACCGGCCGTCGCCCGGGCAACCAGCGCCGCTCGTACCAGGGCTGGGTGTAACCGCGCATGCCGCGCGGCGGCAGCTCCGCGTCCAGCGTGCGGCCGTCGGCGCTGAACTGCTCGGCCATCAGCAGGCCGCCTGCGGTATAGATCTGTGCGATGTCGAAGTGCGAGGCCGCCAGCGCCTGCACCGCGGCCTGGGCCTTGCGCGTGGCCTGCACGCCTTCGGGGCGGTAGGCCTCCTGGCGCAGCAGGCGCTGAGCATCCTCGGTGGCCTGGGCCACCAGCGTGTCTTCGAGCCGGTCGTGCGCGATCAGGCCCGCACCGATGCCGGCCAGCGCAGCCACGGCCAATGCCACGCCGGCGGTGCCGAGCGCGAGCTTGCGATGAAAGGGCAGAAGGGGAGCCATGCTTGGGTGTGGAGAGACACTGTTCAGTTTATCCACGCCCTTCGCGCTGCAGCCTAGGGGAAAACGCCAGCGATGCCTGCACCGTGTCCGGGCGGCGACAATCGACGCATGAACCCCACGTCGCGCCACCCTTACGAACACCTGACGCCCGCCGTCGTCCTCGACGCGCTCGAAGGCCTGGGCCTGGCCTGCGACGGCCGTCTGCAGGCCCTGAGCTCCTACGAGAACCGCGTCTACCAGGCGCATCTGGACGACGGATCCGCGGTGGTGGTCAAGTTCTACCGCCCGGGTCGCTGGAGCGCGGCGCAGATCCTCGAAGAACACGCCTTTGCCGCCGAGCTGCAGGCCGCCGAGGTGCCCGTGGTGGCGCCGCTGCAGCTGCAGGGGCAGACCCTGCACCAGCATGCGGACTTCCACTTCGCCGTCAGTCCGCGCCGCGGCGGCCGCACGCCCGAGCTCGACGACGCAGAGGTGCTCGAATGGATCGGCCGTTTTCTCGCACGCCTGCACACCGTGGGTGCGGCGCGGCCCTTTGCGCAGCGCCCCGCGCTGGACCTGCAGGGTTTCGGCCGCGAGCCCATGGACTGGCTGCTCGCGCACGACATGATCCCGCTGGACGTGCAGTCCGCCTGGCAGCGTCGCTGCGAAGAAGCCCTGGCGCTGATCGCACAGCATCCAGCGCTGACGGGTGATGCCACCGACCTGCGTCGCCTGCGCCTGCATGGCGACTGTCACCCGGGCAACATCCTCTGGACCCCGGCCGATGCGCCGGCCGCCGCCGGCCCCGGCCCGCACTTCGTGGACCTGGACGACGCCCGCATGGGCCCGGCCGTGCAGGACC
>CAMLNH010000065.1 GCA_946481355.1 uncultured Curvibacter sp. | reverse complement strand
TTGCCGCCGGCCCAGATGATGAAGATCACCTTGCGGCCCGGCAGGCCCTTGAGCTTGTCGATCATGCGCTGGCCGCCGGCGGTGAAGTCGGTCGTGGCCGGGGGCAGGTACTCCTCGTGCACGAGCTTGGCCTTCTTGAGCGCTTCCTTGAAGGCCTTGACGCCGTCCTTGCCGAAGGCCGAGTCCTGCGCCATGGTGACGATGCTCACGCCTTCCTTGTCCAGGGCCACAGCGTTGGCGATGGCGTCCTGGCTGCTGTTGCGGCCGGTGCGGAAGATGTACTTGTTCCACTTGTCGCCGGTGATGGAGTCGGCCACGGCCGGCTCGACCAGCAGGATCTTCTTGTATTCCTCGGCCACGGGCAGCATGGCCAGGGCCACGGGCGAAGCCGTGGGGCCGACGGCTAGGTCCACCTTGTCATCGCCGTAGGCGGCGGCCAGCAGGCTCTTGCCCAGATCGGGCTTGCCCTGGTCGTCCTTCTCGATCACGACGATCTTCTTGCCGTTGACGGTCATGGTGCCACCGGTGGCGTAGTTCAGGCCCATCATCAAGCCGGTCTGCGTCTGCTTGCCATAGGCTTCAAGCGGACCCGTCTTGCTGTAGATGTGGGCGATGCGGATCTCTTTGCTCTGGGCCAGGGCAGCACCCGAAAGGGCGACAGCGGCCAGGGCGGCGCTGCTCAGGCAGGCGCGGACGATCCAGTGACGACGTTGCATAGCGGTCTCCTCGTGAGAATAGTTGTGCTCTGGTTTTGCAGGGATCGTGCCAGACCGCAAGTCCTTGATTTCATTGAAGATCAGGACGCACATTCATTTTGATTGTCTGAATTTAAAACAATCAAACGTCTAAATAAAAGACATATGATTGAATATTAGACATTCGAATCTATCCGCTCGGTCAGGCGCTCATAGAGCGTGGCGCGCGAGATGCCGAGCATCCTGGCGGCCGCCACCTTGTTGCCACCACAGGCCTGGAGGGCGGCGGCAATGGCCGTGCGCTCCAGCTCAGCCACCTGCTCGGCCAGGGGACGCAGCGGATCGGCCGCCGTCGCCAGCGGCTGCACGGCGGGCAGGGGCGCCTCCAACTGCTCGATGCCCGTCTCGCGCAAGACCCGGGCGATGCGCGCACCATCGATACGGCTGCTGTCACCCAGCAGGCTGGCCTGCTCCAGCACATTGCGCAGCTCGCGCACATTGCCGCGCCAGCGCTGCGCAGCCAGCAGGTCCAGCGCATCGGCCGTGACCTCGGGCTGCGGCAGACCGCTGCGCTGGGCGATGTCCTCGCCCAGGGCCTCGACCAGGGCCGCGATGTCGCTGCGGCGCTCGCGCAGCGGCGGCACGCGGATAGGCAGCACATTGAGGCGGTAGTAGAGGTCTTCGCGGAAACGCCCTTCGCGCACCAACTGGCCCAGGTCGCGCGAGGTGGCGGCAATCACCTTGGCCTCGAAACGCATCAGACGGTTCGAGCCCAGGGGTTCGAACTCGCCTTCCTGCAGTGCGCGCAGCAGCTTGGCCTGCAGACCGGGCGGCATGTCGCCGATCTCGTCGAGAAAGAGCGTGCCGCCATCGGCCAGCTTGAGCTTGCCGTCGCGCCCCTTGCGGTCGGCCCCCGTGTAGGCCCCTGGTGCGACGCCGAAGAACTCGGCTTCGAGCAAAGTGTCCGGCACGGCCGCGATGTTGACGGTAACAAAGGGACCGCTGGCGCGCGCGGAAACGGCATGGATGGCGTGCGCCAGCAGCTCCTTGCCCGTGCCGGTCTCCCCCAGCAGCAGCACCGGGCTGGCCGACTGCGCCGCGCGCCGCGCCAGGCGCTTGACCTCGACCACGGCGGGGCTGGCGCCCACGAAGCTCGCGAAGCTGTACTTGGCACGACGCGGGTCACCGCTGCGCTGGCTGGCCAGTTCGCGCCGCGCATCGTCGAGCTCGCGCTGCAGGGCCGCAAACTTGGTGATCAGCGGCTGCAGATTGGTCTCGGGGTGGTCGAAGAGCACGATGCCCAGGGCGCCAATCACCTCGCCCGAGTTGTCGCGCAGCGGGATGCGGCTCACGCCGAAGGTGCCGGCGCGGTTGCTCAGCAGATCGATGAGGATGGGCTTGCCGGTCTCCAGCACATGGTGCATCTGCGTGTTCTGCACCACGCTGGAGACGGGCTGGCCCACGAAGTCTTCCACGCGCTCGTAGCCCAGCGCGGGCAGGAAGCGCTTGTACTGCTCGTTGACCCAGACCACCTTGCCCTGGCGGTCCACCAGCAGCATGCCTTCGCTGGCATTGGCGAAGAGGTCGAACATGGAGCGTGCCGCCAGCTCCAGAATGCTCTGGGCATCACGCGGCAGGACGTCCTTTTTTTCCATGCGGCAATGGTACAGTGACCCGCATGTTCCACCCTCCCCGCTATCCCTGAGATGGACACGTTGCGCATCGACAAATGGCTCTGGGCAGCGCGCTTCTATAAGACCCGCAGCCTGGCCGTGGACGAGATCAACAAGGGCCGGGTACTGGTCAACGAGCAAGCGGTGAAACCCGCGCGCGATGTGCGTCCCGGCGACACCGTGAGCGTGCGTCAGGGTCCGGTCATGCGCGTGGTCGTGGTGCGGGGCCTGAGCGGCCAGCGCGGCCCGGCGCCCGTGGCCCAGCAGCTTTATGAAGAGACCGAGGCCAGCCGCCTGGCGCGTGAAGCAGTGACTGAGCAGCGGCGTCTGGCGGCAGAACCGGCCCTGAGCATCGAGCAAGGCCGCCCCACCAAGCGCGACCGCCGCCAGTTGGACGAAGCGCGCTGGGGCAACCGCTGGAGCGCCGGGCTGGACTGAAACCCTAGCCCTCCCCGCACAACACACGTCGCAAGGTCGCGCCGAAGATCTCGGGGTCGTAACGCTCACGACACACCTTCCAGGCGCTGCGCTGCTGGTCCTGCCAAGCCTCGTCATCCTGCAACAGGCGGGCGAGGTGGCCCGCGAAGGCCTGCGCATCGACAGCTCCGAGAATGTCGCGCCCCTCCTGCCAGCCCAACTGCTGTACCAGCAAAGAGGACGCGACCACGGGCAAGCCGTGCGCCGCGGCCTCGATGACCTTGGCCGGGACGCCGCCCGCGTAGCGCACAGGAGCGATGAAGACGCGAGCACCATCGTAATGCGCATCCAGTGCATCCTGCGCCCCCATAACCCGGATCTGGGCATTGGCCAGCGCTGCAACCGCCTCGGACAGACAGACACCCACAATGGTGAGTCCTGGCGATTCGGAACATTGCGCGTTCAAGCGCGGCAGAACCTCCCGGATGAACCACAACAGTCCGTCCTCGTTGGGCGTACCAGGATGCAATGCGCCGACAAAGAGCAGCCCGCTGCGGCCACGCGCGCCGGCAGCCGAGAAGCGCGGCGCGATGGCGTGGCTCAGGATGTGTGTGCGATGACCCGCTTGCCTGAAATGGCTGGCGTCAATGCCGGAAACGACCAGGACATCCGAGGCACCATCGGCCATGGCGACTTCCTGAACGACCCTGGCTGCAGCTTCCGCCGCGCCGTACGGACGCCCCGCTACCTCGGCCTGCATGCTCTCCCGCAAGGCAAACAGGGCCTCGGCATCGTAGACCAGACGCATGGTCTCAAACAAGTCGGGGCGACGCTCACGCAGTGGCGCCAACGCCGCCAGATTCGGGGGGCGGCTGACCAGGAGTACGTCGTACAGACCTCGCCGGTCTTCGAGGAACTGCTTCAGGCCATCCAGCCCATGCCCCAGCGCCACCTCCACAGTCCTGGGGACAGAGGCGTACACGGCACGCCAGCGGTCCCTCGTCAGCCATAGAGGAAACAGCGTGACCTGCCAGTCCGCTAGCGCCTGCAGCATCAGTCGCGCGCGTGGCAACCCTCCCCCGCGCACCATGTGCGGCACTTCGTTGTCGATCATGAGGACACGCGGCAGCCCCCGGGGCCGCCCGTGGGCCTGGGCCAGAGTGAGAGGCTGCGCCTGCCCGACGCGTGTGCGGTCTTCCCCCAGATACTGGAGCAGGACAGCCGGATCGCAGACCACCTGGCGCCCGCTTTGCCGCACGCGCAGGCAATAGTCCGCGTCATCGCCACCCCCCAGTTCACGCCAGACAGCAGCAGGCGTCACCAGCAAAGTGGAGACACAGTCGACCTGCCTCAACACCATTGCTGCGCTGTCGAAGGGGTCCTCGCCATAACCGATGCCTGCGTTCTGCCCGTTGCGGGACAGGACACGCCCTGCTTCCAGCAATCGTCCATCTGCGCGCACCACGCGACCGCCCAGGGCGCCGATGGCGTGATTGGCATCCAACGCCGCAACGGCCGCAGCCAGCGCACCGTCCTGCAGCACGGCCGCGTCATCCAGGAAGGCGATGTGTCGCCCGCGCGCCTCGTCGGCATTGCCCCGCATCTCGAAACGGACACCGCGCTGGTCCTCAAGCGCCGACCAGACCTCTGGACGCGGGTGACGCAGCACCACGGTCACATCGGGTACCGAGCTGCCCGATGTATCGGACACCTCGCGTCGGCGATCTGCCATGCCGGGCACGCCCCGATCACGCAGCTGTGAGCAAAGGTTTTCGATCTGGCTCGCGACACGACGGCCCTGCAGCAGCGGAGAATCCTGCAACTGCTGCCGCAGCTCTCTCCGATGGCGCCGCAGCGCGGCGTAGTCCGTCGCCAGCGTCACGGCCAGCGTCACGAACAGCTCGGCGTTCCCGGCCACCAGCTGTTCCAGGCCGGCGTTGCCAAGGATGGAGGCCCCCTGACGTGCCCCGGCCCAGGCGCCAGCCAGGGTCACAACAGGCACCCCCATCCACAGCGGCTCCAGCAGGCTCAAACCACCATTCGAAGGAAAGCTGTCGAGCACGATATCGATGTCGTCGAACCAGTCCAGATAGTCGGACTGTCGCGATACATCGAAAAACACCCGAGAATCCGCAACACCCTGCGCCTGCATGCGCGCGAGAATCTCGCGCCGATGCGGCCAGTCCTCGGCGATCCGGCCGATGAAACGGATCTCTGCTCCGGGTGTCGCAGCGACGATGCGCGCCATGGTGTCGACGCAGCCGCCCCCCAAACGCAGACCGCGCGACGTAACGCCGAAAGTCACATAGCCACATCTCTCGGCCGGCGAGTCCGTCGGCTGCTTGGCAGCAGGCGGCGGCTCCCAGCACCAGGCTCCGCCCTCCAGTCGCAACACCGCCTCCTCAAAAAAGGGCTCAGCGTCCTCCGGAATCGCGACCGCATCGGAGAGCAGGGCATCAAAGAAACCACCCGCTGGCCCCCAACAGCCCAGCCACCCCAATTGCACAGGTGCCACACGACGCGCATAGGCCAGCAGGATATCGGCCTGACCTTCCAGCGGGTGCAGGCCTCCGGTGTCGATCACCACGTCAATACCCAATCTTGCGCAATCCTGTGCCAACTGCTGCGGCACCAGCGGCTCCACATGCACATGCGGGGGCAGATCGCCCAACGGGTGTGCTGTGAAGACGAAGATCTCGGTCTGCTCCGCTGCGTGGGCCGTCCAGACCGGACGCAACAGTTGCGCGTGGTGCTGTCCACAGACGTAGGCTATGCGGACAGGCCCCTGCGGCTGCGCAGTGGGGCGCGGTGGCGACAGGCACACGCCTGCGCGCAGCCGGCTCATGCGCAACGTGATGCGCGCCTGGCGGGCCAGAGCGTCGGCTCGGCCCTCGTCCTGCAACGAGGCTATGTACAGACCGGACAGCGCCAGCCGGGGTTCAGGATCCAGCCACCGTTCGGCCCAATCGGCCAGTCGATGCAGCGCAGCCTGCCCGTGCACGTGGGTACTGTTTTCCACGACGGCGCAGTACAGGACGTGCAAACGATCTGCCGGATGCTGCTCCAGCAAGCCGGCGGGTAACTGCCAACCCAACGCTACGGCGCGCAAGGCCCACTCTGCGGCCTCGGAGGCCTTCGGATAGGCGCGCAGCAATCGCGCACCCGCAGCGCTGGCCCGAGGGTCGCCCGCCTCAAGCAAAGTGCTGCTCCAGGCGAAGAGCACGGCCGGGGAGACCGGTGCAGACATCAGCCAAGGCTGCAGTATGGCCAGGGCCTCCGCGAAGCGACCGGCCCGGCGCGCGGCCTGGGCCTGCTCCAGTACGGGAACGGGGTCATGAGGCGCCTGGCGGGACGCCAAGCGAAACCACCGCTGCGCACGCCGGAACTGGTACAGCTCCATGCAGATCCAGCCGAGCTGCCTGAGGTTGTCGCGGTGGTGTGGCGCCAGTCGCAATGCATGGCGCGCCGCCTGCAGCGCATCGACCAGCCGTCGTTGCTTCCGATACAGCTGTGACTGGAGGTGCCAGGCCAGAGAGAGCCCGGGCGCCATGGCCATGGCGCGTTCGCCCCAGATCCGGGCGCAGTCCACCTGGCCCAGGTGCAGATGCCCCAGGGCGATCAGGACCATCTGCTCGGCGTCGCCACCAGCGTGCTGTGACAGCCGGTCCACAGCCGCCTCGATCAGCTCCGACGCTCCCAATTCCAGTGCCTGCCAGGCCAGGCGGCGCAAGGCGGCGCCCTGCGTCGGCAGCAGACTCAACGCCCGGCGACGCCATGTCAGCGCGGCCTGGGTATCTCCTTGGGCCTGCAAGCGCCGGACAGCCTCCAGGATCAGCTCCAGATCCTGCGGCCATTCCACCAGCGCCTGCTGCAAGACCACCGCGGCGTCCTCGCTGCGCCCCAGTCGGTCCAGGCACTGCACCAGATGCAACAGGATCCGTGGCCGCTCCGGCGCATGGCTCGCAAAACCTTTGAGGGCCAACTGGTACAAGGGGACCGCCTCAGCCATCTGGCCCAGACTCTGACGCAGCCAGCCGAGCTGCAGCAAGCCTGCCGGAGAACTTGCCCGTTCCAGCGCCAGTTCGCTCCAGTACAGCGCATCCCGGTACTGCCCCAGATCGATCAGCACCCAGGCCAGGGCCTGGGCAGCGTCGTTGAGCCCGGGATCCAGGTCCAGGGCCGCACGATACGCCGCGGCCGCACCCGACAGATCGCGCCGCTGATGCAGCAACTGCCCCACACAGGACAGCAACGGCGCATCCATGGGATGTCGCGCCTGCGCGGCAAACAGGATGTCCTGTGCCGCATCCAGCAGCCCCGCGCGCATGAGAAAGTAGCCCAGCGCCGTATCCGCAGCCGGCGACAGCCCCAGCGCCTGCGCCTGCTGCGCCAAGGCAATCGCACCGTCCAGGTTGTGGGTGCCGAAATGCAACCAAGCCGAGGCCAGCAGATCGGAAGCCCGTAGTTCGCTGGGCTCCATGCTGCTCAATTGCGCAATGCGTGCTGCGAAAGCAGACCCAGCAGTTCGGCAACGATAAGGGGCGTTGCCGCCGCGTGGGCCAGGCCCTGCCGACGCGCCTCGCTGCTGTAATCCTCATGCTGGGCCAAGAGCTGGCGCAAGGCGGCCTCCCAGACCGGCACAGGCTGCTCCGGGGAGAGCGTCAAGCCGCCTTGACCAACCACCTGAGGCAGGGCGCCCCGGTCGCTGGCCAGCACGGGGATGCCGTTGATCTGCGCTTCCACCACCGTGCGGCCGAAGGACTCCTCCCAGACCGAGGGCATGAGCAACACGCGGGTCTGCGCATACATCTCGCGCATGTCATCCATGGGCGGGCGCCACTGCACATTGCGCAGCGCCTGCGCGCGCTCGCGACAATAGGCACGCCAATGCGGCTCCAGGTTCCAGCTCTCGACAATCAGAAAGGCAAGGTCAGGACACTGCGCGGCCAGGGACAGCACGATCTCGATGCCTTTGATCGGCACCGGGTTCACAAACAGCATGGACTCCCCCGCCCCTTGGCTGTTCAGGAGGTAGCGATCGGCTTGCACCACAGGCGGAATCACCGCGCTGCGAATGCCATAGAGAGCCTGCCAGCGCTGCGCGGTGAATGCGGAGTTGGACAGGTACAGCAGGGACGGATCGGGCATGAGGTTGCCGCCCAGCTGGTGGGTTTCGACGTTGTGCAGGTAGACCGCCGTGGGGCGCTGGGTACGCAGGCTGGCCAGCACCACCGTCGTGAGCGAGATGCTGCTCTGGACCACGATGATGTCCGGCGACCAAGCAGCAGCGGCCAGCGGCAGCGCCTGGGCGATCGAGGCGGCACGCATGCAGAGATAGCCCAACGATTCATCACCTCGCATGGGCTGGGACCAGGCTGCCGGATCGCTCTTGTTCAGGCCGCACAGGACCGCGGCCTGGGCACCTGCAAGCTGCATCGCCAAACAGAGATCGTGGGTGGTGGTCTGAAGTCCACCCCGGACGTCTGGCAGGTGAGGATGTTCGGAAACGAAAAGAACACGCATGACCACAGGGCCACGCGTAAACCACGCGGCCAACCGATGAAGCGATCAGGACTGGTTAGGCGACTGGCCCGAACCCAGCAGGTTTTGCAGCGTGGACGATGGGCTGGCCGTCTGGTTGGTCTGCGCCTGCGTACGCAGGCGATCGTTGGCGAAACTGCTGGGCGGCAGTCCGGGGCCGGACGATGGTGCGCTGAGCAGGGGAGCGGGCGGGCTCGGCGGCCGGCTGCCGGGTGTCCCCGGAGGTACCTGGTTGAACTGTTGCAGCATGCCTGTGAGCTGGTTGGTCGCCCAAGGCTTCGGCTCGGACGGGACACCGTTGTTGACCTGGGTGCCGTAACCCGGCCGCACGATGGTCTGGCTCTGGCCACCGCTGCCCGTGACGTTCAGGTGCTGACCGAACAGGAAGGCTGCTGAAGTCTTCTGCCCGTCGGTCTCCACCATGGTGATGCCTCCACGGACGCCGGCAATGGCGGTCGGGGTGCGCACCACCGTGTCGTTACGCTTGCTGAGAAAACCGCCAACCACGCGCAACAGGCCGCGCGTCAGTTCGAGCACGACGTTGCCGTCACGTGACTTGGCGTCGTAGCGGTACTCGGCAACGGTAAGCGTGGAGTTAGGACCCACAGTGACAGCCGACTGGTCCGAGAACAGGATGTGCAGCGTCTGACTGGGACCGGTCGAGAACTTCTGCCCGCGGGCGTTCTCGATGTAGGTCGTGCTGGTGATGGGGGTAGCGTTGGGGCGCTGGGTCACCGAGGTCAGGACCCCCGAGCGCGGATTGGTCGGGACCGGCGTGGACTGCGCAAGAGCAGTCGGCAACGCGGCGCCGGTCAGAGCCGCAGCCAGCCACAGATCTTTGTTGAGCGGCGGAGTCATGAGGCGTCTCCTCAGAAGTTAAGGATCACGGAACCCGAGACGGCGGTGTTCCGGTACTTGTAGTTGGGCAAGTTGGCGTTGTTGCGGATGTTCTCGACGCTCAGCACGAGAGCCCAGGCCTGGGCCAGCGGGACGATCTGGCTCAGACCCACGCGCCACTCACGGTCTGCACGAGCCGTCCCGGTCAGCACATCGAGATCGGCAGCGCCGTAGGTCCGCCGGGTTGCGCCTGCCCAGGCCGTGGTCGTCCAGGGCAGGCCGCTGGAGAACAGGCTGGCATAGGTGATGGCGTACGAGCCCCGCAGTTCGTGAGAATTGAAATCGTGGATGCTGCTGCCACTGCTGTTGCGGCGGTAGACATAGTCACCGGTGAGCGCCTGGCCGGTCGTGATTTCGCGGCCGACACGCGCGCGCACGGTGTAAAGGGTACCGTCGAGCAAGTCCGCACTGGGGTTGTCGATGCGATTGGCAAAGTTGCGGCGCTGGGCGTCGAAGCCCACTTCATAGAGCGTGAACTCGTCAGCGCGCAGGACGGCGTCTACGCCAGCGCCAGCCGCTCCCAGATAAGCCTCCTTCTGGGCCCGCAGATCGGCAACCTTGACGTAGGGGCGCAGGGTCAGCCCATTGAAGCCGTCCGGCACCGGCTTGAATTCCAGACCCGTGTCGAACTCGTAACCCACCAGGTCATAGGCCCGGGTAGGCGTGGCCTGGAGCTGGCTGCTCGCTGTGGAGCGGTACTTCACGGTGAAGGCACTCAGATTGGAAACAATGGCCGCGGAGTTCTGCAGCTCGAGATCATAGACATGGCGCAGGCGCACGCCCAGGCTGGCATCCTTGTCGCTTTGAGGCATCTGATCCGCAAGCACCGGAACCAGCGCACCGCTGGCATAGACCGACGACTCATCGGTGCGGTACAGCGGATTAGACTGGTGTCGCAGGCCGAG
The DNA here is from genome assembly GCA_946481355.1 of uncultured Curvibacter sp. Next base: position 112 of record CAMLNH010000065.1, on the reverse strand, counting down.
GACGACGCTGCCGCTGAACTGGTTGCGCTGGTTGCGGCGTGCCACGTCGTCCAGCAGCTTTTGCGTGAACTCGCGGTTGCGACCCTGCAGGCGCTGGTCGGCCAGTGCTTCG
>CAMLNH010000064.1 GCA_946481355.1 uncultured Curvibacter sp. | reverse complement strand
AAAAGCCCGTCCTGCGCACCCTGTATGCGGCCGCCGTCATGGCCCTGGCCGCCGACAAGACCCGTGACCAGGTCACGGCCGAGTACCTGGAAGCCGTCCGCACCGGCAACATCGTGGCCGGCATCGACGGCCACGGCAACCAGAAGCTCAACGAAATCTTCCCGGGCAGCTACCCGACCCAGACCGAAGCCGCTGGCAAGACCCGCGCCGAAGTCAGCGCCGAGTACTTCCAGGCCGTGCGCACGGGCAACATCGTGTCCACCGTGGACGGCTACGGCAACCAGAAGCTCAATGAAGTCTTCCCCGGCAGCTACCCGGCCCAGGCCAAGGGCGCCAGCAAGACCCGCGCCGAAGTGAACGCCGAGCTGACGCAAGCCCTGCGCAGCGGCGCGCTGAGCCAGCAGGTCTACTACTGAGACGCGCGTGGCCTGCGGGCCGCAAGGAGAGAGGCCGCCCACGAGGCGGCCTTTTTCTTGCGCAAGGGCACGCTCAGGCGGCGGCCTGCACGCGGTTGCGCCCACCCTGCTTGGCCGCATACAGCGCCTGGTCGGCGCGCTGGACCAGGTCCGCTGCGAGTGCGGCGGGATCGTCACCCGGCAGCAGCGCGGCAGCACCGATCGAGACTGTGATGCGCAGCGGCTCGGGAACAGGCACCGGCATGGTCTGCGCGGCGATCACGCGGCGGATGCGTTCAGCCGTCTCCAACGCCGCGGGCAGCGGCGTGCCGGGCAGCAGCAGTACGAACTCCTCACCGCCATAGCGCGCCACCACATCGCTGCCGCGCAGCTGGGCGCGGATGAGCCGGGCCACGTAACGCAACACGGCGTCGCCGGCCGGGTGGCCATGCGTGTCGTTGATGCGCTTGAAGTGGTCCACGTCGAGCAGCAGGCAGACCAGGGGCAGGCCGCTGCGGCGCGCGGCCTGCACTTCCTCCAGGCAGCGCGACTCGAAATAGCGGCGGTTGTGCACGCCGGTCAGGCCGTCGGTCAGACCGGCGAGCTTGAGGCGCTCGGTGGCCAGGGCGCTGTCGAGGCAGACAGCCACCAGCGCGGCCAGACGCTCCAGGAAATCGGTGCTGCTGCCGGCGGCAAAGCGCGCCGGGTCACGGCTGCAGAGGTTGAGGCTGCCGATGCAGGCACCACGGTGCATCAGGGGCAGCAAGGCCGCACTGGCCGGCGCGGCAGGCAGGCTCTCGAACAAAAAGGCCTGGGCTGCAGTCGGCGTGCCCAGGCGCGGGCCGACGCTGTCGGCGTAGAGCTGCTGCAAGGGCTGCTCGTTGCTCAGCAGGAGCAGATGGGCGGGCCCGGCCACGCCCCCTTCACCGAGCACGCGCGCGGCTTCGTACTCCGGGTCCACCAGGGTCAGGGTGACGGCGTCGAGTTCGAACAGCGCGGGATAGTCGACCAGCAGGGTCTGCACCAGCGCGGCCAGCGAAGGTGCGCCGATAACTTTGCGTTCGAGCTGGTCGAAGCGGCGCAGCTTGTCCTGGTTGAGCCGGGCTTCGCCCATCAGGGCATCGAGCTGCTCGCGCAGCCGACGGTTCTCGGCCTGCAGCACGGCGACCGAGAAACGCGGACTGGCAGACGGCTGCTCAGCAGCGTTTCCGGACTCTCGCGACTTCATGCAGCGATGGTAACGCGCCTGTATGTCAGGCCGTGGCGTCGAAGGCCGCGTGGTAGCTCACGGTGCCCTGCGCAACGCCGCCGCCGAACGACAGCGCCATGAAGTACTCGGGCGGAATGCCGGGGTAGACCAGGCCGGGTACGGGATGGAAGCCGAAGCGCGTGTAGTACGCAGGTTCGCCCACGAGCACGCAGCCGGCCGCGCCCCTGGCACGCAGACCGTCGAGGGCCGCGTGCATCAGCGAGGCGCCGATGTGGCGCCCTTGCAGCTCGGGCTGCACCGAAATCGGCCCCAGACCATACCAGTCGCTTGCGCCGTCGGACACACTCACGGGCGAGACCGCCACATGGCCCACGATCACCCCGCCCTCCTCGGCCACGAGCGAGAGCGTGAGCTGGCCAGCGCGGCGCAGGGCGTTGACGATGTGCTGTTCGGTGCCGCTGCGGTGCGGCGCCGAACGGAAGGCAGCTTCGGTGAGGGCCTCGATGTGAGGTACGTCGAGGGTGTTTTCGTCACGGATGCGCAGGGCCATGCCTGCACTGTAACGCGGAGAGCAAGGCGGGCTCAGCGGCTGGGTGCGAGCAGCACCTCGATCGAGGTCAGCCAGCGCACATGGCGCGGGCCGGGGCGCACGTCCTGCAGGGAGCGCAGCGAGGGCAGACCGTCGCGGGCCAGCAGATCGTCCTCGCCATGCTGCAGCAGCACCAGCACGTCGTCACCGAGACGCGTGTTGTAAAGCTCGCCCCAGGAAAACGTGGTCTGGTAGCCATCCTGTGCGGTCAGCAGCACATAGGCCCGGCGCACCGAATGCCGGTCGGAGGCGAGCCCGGCCTGGTCCAAAAGCATGCGCAGGGGAATGCCACGCATCACCACACTTTGCGTGACCTCACGACCGTCGACGATGACACTGCGCTTCTCGGTGTAGTCCTTCTGCGGCAGGGCCCGCAGTTCTTTCCCGGTGAGCGTCAACCTGTTCTGCACCATGCCACCGATCTGCAACAGCACGGGCTCTGCCGCCTGTGCTGCCCCCGCCCAGCAGCAGAGCAGGAGCAGCAGGGTTCTCATGGCCGGCCGAAGCCCAGGCGTTGCAGCGGGGCCTGGCCCGCCTCGGACAGCAGGTAGCGCGCGAAGTCGCGCGCGGCGGGCGGCGCACCGTCGCGCACGGTCAGGCCGTAGGCCGCGCCCACCTGCAGCTCGGGCGGCACCTGCACGATCTTCAGGCGCGGCACTTCCTTCTGGGCGGCCACGGCATTGGTGCAGTAGGTGAGGAAGACGTCGGCCTGGCCCTGGTCCATGACCCAGGCATAGGTGCCCCGGCCTGGCGGCGGCTTGGGCGAATCGGCGCCGCCCGTGAGTTTGAGGGCCTTGGCGTCGAGCACGGCGTAGGCCCCGGCCTGCACGGCATCGGCCTTGCGGAACAGGGCCCAGGCATAGTCACCCGAAGGGTCGGCCCTGGGTGTGGACGTGCCCACGCGCACATCGGCGCGCAGCATCGTTGACAACAAGGTGGACGGTGTGGCCTCGATGTGCGCGGCCGTGAGTGCGCACAGGCTGTTGCGCGTGAAGACTTGCGGCGCCTGCCACCCCCCGCGCGCCGCGAGGCGCTGCGGGTGCTCGGTATCGGCCGAGGCAAAGACCTGGGGCCCCTCGCCTTTCTCGATGCGCTCGCGCAGCAGTCCCGAAGCACCGAAGCTCAAGGCGATCTTCTGGCCGGTGCGCGCCTCATAGTCCGCGGCGATGGCCGTGAAGGCCTCACGCAAGCTGCCGGCGGCGTAGACCTGCAGGGGCACCGCCTTATCCGGCATGGCACAGCCGCCGAGCGCGAACACCATCAGGCCGATCAGGGCGCGCTTCATACGCCACGCCGCTTACTGTGCCGCGTTGGGAAAGAAGAGCTGCTCGCCACCGATCTTGTAGGCAGCAATGGCATTCTGGCCGGCGGGCGAGACCACCCAGTCGACGAACTTCTGCGCTTCGGCCAGCTTGACCTGCGGGTGCTTGGCGGGGTTGACGATCATCACGCCGTACTGGTTGAACAGGCGCTTGTCGCCTTCGACGAGGACGGCCAGATCGGCGCGGTTCTTGAAGTTCAGCCAGGTGCCGCGGTCGGCCAGCACATAGGCGCCGCTGGAAGCTGCGATATTGAGCGCGGGGCCCATGCCGCAACCGCACTCCTTGTAGCCGCTGCCCTTGGCGTCCAGACCGGCCATCTTCCAGAAACGCAGTTCGGCGGCATGGGTGCCACTCTTGTCGCCACGTGAGATGAAGGCACCGTTGGCGGCGGCGACCTTCTTCAGGGATTCCACGACGTCCTTGCCCCGGGTGCCCAGCGGGTCGGCCTTGGGACCGATGAGCACGAAGTCGTTGTACATCACGGCCTGGCGCTTGAGGCCGAAGCCGTCGGCGACGAACTTCTCCTCGGCCACCTGGTCGTGCACGAAGACCACGTCGGCGTCGCCGCGGCGGCCCATGTCCAGCGCCTGGCCCGTACCCAGGGCCACGACCTTGATGTCGATGCCGCTGGCCTGCTTGAAAGCGGGCAGCAGGTGCGAGAACAGGCCCGACTGCTCGGTCGAGGTGGTCGAGGCCATGACGATGCTCTGCGCGCTGGCCGCCAGGCTGGCGACCGCCAGTGCGACGCCGGCGGCGGCCCGGACGATGCGGGAATTGAAGGGTTTCATGCGAGTTCTCCTTTGACAAACAACGAGGCAGCAGGCGAGACGGCTTGCAGCCGCGCCCGATCGAAAAATTCCGCCACGGGCAGATCGGCCTGCACGCGGCCCTGTTCCAGATAGATCACACGGGTCGCCAGACGCTTGACCTGGCCGAGGTTGTGGCTGGCAAAGACCACGGTCATGGGTGCGCCGCTGAGGGCGTGGCCCGCCGCGAAGTCGGCGATGAGCTGCTCGACCTCACGCTTGGCGTGCGGGTCCAGGCTGGCCGTGGGCTCGTCGAGCAGCAGCACCTCGGGGTGCAAGGCCCAGGCGCGGGCCAGAGCCAGGCGCTGCTGCTGCCCGCCCGAAAGCGTGCGCGCGGGCCGGTCGGCCCGATCAGCCAGTCCCACCCGATCGAGTGCCGCCAGCGCGCGCACCTGGGCGATGCGCCAGGGTGTGCCGCGCAGCCAAAGCGCCAGCGCCACGTTGTGGCGCGCCGAGGTGCGCAGCATGAAGGGCCGCTGGAACAGCATGGCCTGCTGCGAGGCGGGCGCGCTGTCGCAGCGCCCCGCCGTCGGCCGCTGCAGGCCGTGCAGCAGCCGCAGCAAGGTGCTCTTGCCGCTGCCGTTGGCACCGACCAGGGCCACGGACTCGCCAGCGGCGATGGACAGCGTGATGCCGTGCAAGGCCTGCAGATGGCCGAAACGCACGCCGACGGCCTGCAGCTCGAACACCGGCTGCCCCGCGCGCGCCGGATCGGGTCGGGCGCCGGGGACAGGCGGCACCACCTTGAGCAAGGCGCTCATGCCGCCGCCTCCACACCCACCGGGAGACCGCGCCCCGCGCCCTCGACACGCTCGCGCCAGCGGCGCAGCAGGGCGATGCCGGTGTTGAGCAGCAACACCACGGCCAGCAGGATCAAGCCCAGGGCCAGCGCCAGCGGCAGGTCACCCTTGCTGGTCTCCAGCGCGATCGCGGTGGTCATGACGCGCGTGAAGCCATCGATGTTGCCGCCGACGATCATCACGGCCCCCACCTCCGAGACGGCACGACCGAAGGAAGCCATGAGCATGGTCAGCAGGGCGTAGCGCTCGTCCCAGGCCAGCAGCAGGCCGCGCAGGCCGGTCCCAGCTCCGAGTGAACGCAGCTGCTCGCCATGCTGGGTCTCGGCGTCTTCGATGACCTGGCGCGTGAGTGCCGTGGCCACTGGCAGCACCAGCAGCGCCTGGGCCAGCACCATGGCCTGAAAATTGAAAAGCCAGCCCAGATGCCCGAGCGGGCCGGAGCGCGACAGCAACAGGTAGACGATCAGACCCACCACCACCGAGGGCACGGCCAGCAGGGTATTGAGCACGGTGAGCACGGCGTCGCGCCCCGCAAAGCGGGCCACGCCGAGCCAGGCCCCGATCACCACGCCCAGCGCACAGGCGATGGCGCAGGCCGTGGCACTCACGGCCAGGGAGCGACCGACGATGGCCAACAGGGCGGGATCCAGGGAGGTGATGAGCTGCAGCGCCGTCACGGCGCTGTCGGTGAACGTTGACATCTCGGGTATCGTATGGATTGCCCTAAACCCCTACCATATGAACCATCGTGCATAGGTTGCAGTTTCACTACACGTTCGCCCACCCCAGCGCCGCGCCGACCGGATTGATCCGCAACCCCCTGCTGGACCTGCTCAACGCGGTGCAGGAGAGCGGCTCGATCTCCGGGGCGGCGCGCCTGCTGGATCTGTCCTACCGCCACGTCTGGGGCGAGCTCAAGCGCTGGGAACAGGAACTGGGCAACGAGCTGCTGGTCTGGGAGAAAGGCCAGGCCGCGCGACTGAGCGAGTTCGGCCACAAGCTGCTCTGGGCCGAGCGCCAGGCGCAGGCGCGGCTGTCCCCGCAGATCGAGGCGCTGCGTGCCGACCTGGAGCGCGCCTACGCGGTGGCTTTCGATGAGTCGGTCCACATCCTCACGCTCTACGCCAGCCACGACGATGCGCTCAGTGCCCTGCGCGCTCATGCCGCGACCGAGCACCAGCTGCACCTGGACATCCGCTTCATGGGCAGCGTGGACGCGCTGCGCGCGCTCAACGAAGGCCGCTGCGTGATGGCCGGCTTCCACACGGTGCAGCAGGCAGGTGCAGGCTCACTGGGCGAGCAGACCTACAAGCCCCTGCTCAAGCCCGGCCTGCACAAGATCATCGGCTTTGCACAGCGCACCCAGGGCCTGATGGTGGCGCGGGGCAATCCGCTGCGTCTGCACGGACTGGAGCAGCTGGGCGACGGTCAGGTGCGCTTCGTCAACCGCGCCCTGGGCACGGGCACGCGCCTGCTGCTGGACGAACTGCTGGCCCAGCAGCGCATTGCACGCAGCCGCATCAAGGGTTACCGCCATACCGAGCCCTCGCACGCGGCCGTGGCCCAGGCCATCGCGGCCGGCCAGGCCGACGCGGGCCTTGGGATCGAGGCGGCGGCACGCGCGCGCGGCCTGGACTTCGTGCCTCTGGTGGTGGAGGACTACCACCTGGTCTGCCTGAAATCGGCGCTCGAAGAGCCGGCGGTCCAGGCCCTGTGCCGCGTCCTGCAGGGCCCGGACTGGCCTGGCCTGCTGCTCAAGCTGCCCGGCTACCAGCCGGCCCAGCAGATGGGCCAGGTGCTGGCCATGAGCCGCCTGCTGGCCTGGTGGAAATACCGCGGAGAGAAGAAGACGAAAGCTGCCCAGGGAGCCTCCCGGCCCCGCGCTCAGAGCGCGCAGGAGCGGAAACCGCAGAAGATGTCGTCGCGCCCGGGCAGGAAGTAGTTGCGGTACTTGGGCGACTTCATGCGCCGGCGCGTGGCCAGCGAGGCGCCGCGCAGCACCTTGTGGGTGCCGAACCAGGGCTCGGAGTAGTCGCGGTAGGGATCGGCCTGGAAGCCGGGGTAGCCCTGGAAGGTGGTGCCGGTCCATTCCCAGACATCGCCCCAGCGGAAACCGCGGTTGGCGGCCTGGTGCGCGGCCACCTCCCACTCCACCTCGGTGGGCAGGCGCCGGCCGGCCCAGCGGCACCAGGCGTCGGCCTCCCACCAGCTCAGGTGCATGACGGGCGACCAGCCCGCCACGCGCACGGTGCTGCCGAACCAGCGTTGCAGCACGCCGCCCTGCCCGCCCGCGCGCGCCAGGCCGATCTGCTCGACATGGCGCGGGGCGCGCCGGCCCTCGTCACCCTGTGCCTGCTGTTGCAGCCATTCCCAGCCCGCGGGCAGCCACAGTTCGGGGCGGTCGTAGCCGCCGTCGGCGACGAATTCGACGTACTGCGTCCAGCTCACGGGCTGGGCGTCGATCTCGAACTCGGGCACGGCGATCTCGTGGGCCGGCCGCTCGTTGTCGAAGGTGTAGCCCTGGCCGGCGTTCAAACCCAGGCGCCAGCGCGTGGCCGGCAGCCACAGCGGCTCGCGCACCAGACCCGGCGCAGGCAGGGGCAGTTTGAGGCGCAGGCCCAGGGTCTGCGCCATGTAGATGAAGGCCTCGCCGTGCATGTCCTCGTGGAACAGGGCCAGGCGGTAGAAATAGAGCGCGTCGTCCTCGTCCGGGGTCTTGGCCAGCAGCTCCAGCGTGGACTCCAGCGTGGTCAGCAGGTAGGCCTTGATGTCGGCCAGCGGCGGCAGGGACAGGGACCAGCGGCGGTCGTGCGGCATGCGGCTCGAATCCCACCAGAAGTCGGCCTGCGGCTGCACCGAGGCCAGGGGCGTGGCCTGCGGGTCGGCGCGCGGGCCCTGGTGGCGCTGCAGGTTGCGGCCGATCCAGCGCTCCTGGAACCAGCCCACATGGCCCAGCTCCCACAGCGGCGGATTGAGTTCGGGCAGGCAGGGAAAGTCCACGCCCTCCCCCTCCATGGCCTTCTGGTATTCGCCGATCAGGAACAGCGTGTGGTTGCGCGCGTCCATCAGCGCCAGGCTCAGGAGATCGCGACCGGCCGTGCGCAGATCGGCGTTGTCAAGCCGGGAAAAGGAAGGCACGGGCAGTTCGTAGGCCATGGATCCATTATTCCGCGCCCGGGCCGCCTGCCACAAGCCCGCGTCGGAAGAACTACCTACGTGTTTACACCGGGAAGGGCGGCATACCCCCCGCCTTTAAAATTGTCCGATTTTGCCGGGCGGCCCGGCCGGCCATCCCCTACCGGGGATGGCGGCAGCGCCCCGGCAGCACCGGACGACCCCTTTCTGGAGCTAGCCAGCATGCAGCGACTCTTACAACTTTCCAGGCTCATCGACGGCCTGAGCACCCGGATCGGCCGCTTCACCATGTGGCTGATCCTGGCCACCACCGTGATCAGCGCCGGCAACGCCATCGTGCGCAAGGCCTTCAACACCAGCTCCAACTCCCTGCTCGAGATCCAGTGGTACCTGTTCGCCGCGGTGTTCATGCTGGGCGCGGGCTACGGTTTTCTGAAGAACTCGCATGTGCGCATCGACTTCGTCTCGGCCCGCCTGTCGCCGCGCACCCGCAACTGGATCGACGTGGGCGGCATCGTCCTGGTGCTCATCCCCTTCTGCCTGATCTGCATCGCGCTGAGCTGGCCCATGTTCGTACAGGCCTACGAGTCGGGCGAGATGTCGCAGAACGCCGGCGGCCTGATCCGCTGGCCGGTCTATGCCCTCATGCCCCTGGGCTTCACCCTGCTGCTGCTGCAGGCCCTGTCCGAACTGCTCAAGCGCGTGCTGTTCCTGCGCGGTCTGGGCCCGGACAGCCTCGCCGACGCCGACCACAAGAGCGACGAACAGAAACACCTCGAAGAGCTCGAGGCCATCGCCGCCCGCAAGCTGGCCGGAGAAAAATAAATGGAATTCCTCGCACAACAGTTCGTGCCCATCATGTTCGTGGGCCTGCTGGCCCTGCTGCTGACCGGCTTCCCCGTGGCCTTCGCGCTGGCGGCCACCGGCCTGGGCTTCGGCTTCATCGGCATGGAGCTCGGGCTCTTCCCGGCCACGCTGTTCCAGGCCCTGCCGCTGCGCATCTTCGGCATCATGCAGAACGACACCCTGCTGGCCATCCCCTTCTTCACCTTCATGGGCATCATCCTGGAGCGCTCGGGCATGGCGGAAGACCTGCTCGAAACGGTGGGCCAGGTCTTCGGCCCGCTGCGCGGCGGTCTGGCCATCGCGGTGATCCTGGTGGGCGCCCTGCTGGCCGCCACCACGGGCGTGGTGGCCGCGGCCGTGATCTCCATGGGCCTGATCTCCCTGCCCATCATGCTGCGCTATGGCTACAGCCGCACCGTGGCCATGGGCGCCATCACCGCCTCGGGCACGCTGGCCCAGGCCATTCCGCCCTCGCTGGTGCTGATCGTGCTGGCCGACCAGCTGGGCCGCTCGGTGGGCGACATGTACGCCGGCGCGCTGATCCCCGGCCTGCTGCTCGTGGGCCTGTACATCCTCTTCGTGGTGATCGTGGCGCTGTTCAAGCCCGCCATGGTGCCGGCCCTGCCGCCCGAGGCGCGCATCTACCGAGAGCCGAGCGGCAGCTCGGGCCACCGCTCGCTGGGTATGCTTTTTCTGATCTGCGCTGCCGTGGGCTGGGCCTGGTCGCGCGTGCACAACGAGTTGATGACAGCCTGGCTGGAGCGCAACGTGCCCTCGCCCGGCGACGAGATCGTGATCATGTCCATGACCCTGGCCTCGCTGACCGGCCTGGCCCTCGCGCTGGTCAACCGCGTCACCCGGCTGGGCCTGCTCTCGCGCCTGGCCGAGCAGGTGACCTTTGTGCTGATGCCGCCGCTGATCCTGATCTTCCTGGTGCTGGGCACCATCTTCCTGGGCGTGGCCACGCCCACCGAAGGCGGCGCCATGGGTGCGGTGGGCGCGCTGGTGATGGCCCTGGGCAAGAAACGCCTGGACAAGAGCCTGCTGACCCAGGCCCTGGACAACACGGCCAAGCTCTCGAGCTTCGTGCTCTTCATCCTGATCGGCTCCACGGTGTTCAGCTTCACCTTCAACGCGGCCGACGGCCACATCTGGGTCGAGCACCTGT
>CAMLNH010000063.1 GCA_946481355.1 uncultured Curvibacter sp. | reverse complement strand
CGCTCTTGAAGCGCAGGTTCCCGAAACCGCCGTCGCCACCCTTGGCGATGGTGATGACCTCGCCCGGATTGAGCAGCTCGAACAACACCTCACCGGTCTCGGCGTCACTGATGATGGTGCCGACAGGCATCTTGAGTGTGATGTCGTCGCCTGCGGCGCCGAACATGTCCGAACCCATGCCGTGCTGACCGCGTTTGGCCTCGAAGCGGCGGGTGTAGCGGAAATCGACCAGGGTGTTGAGATTCGGGTCGGCTACGGCGTACACATGACCACCACGGCCGCCGTCACCACCGTTGGGGCCGCCGAATTCCTTGTACTTCTCATGCCGGAAGGAGACGCAACCGTTCCCCCCATCGCCCGCGGCGATGTCGATGAAAGCTTCGTCGACGAACTTCATGATCAGAGGAGATTCTAGGTTCTATAAACAAAAAACCCTGCGCGACAGGCGCAGGGTTTTGCGGGAAAGCCAGGCTGCGCTTAAGCGGCCGTGACGTTCACCATGTGCTTGTTCAGCGCGCCCTTGACGGAGAACGACACCTCGCCGTCCACCAGGGCAAACAGGGTGTGGTCCTTGCCCACGCCGACATTGGTGCCGGGGTGGAACTTGGTGCCACGCTGGCGCACGATGATGCCGCCAGCACTGATCTGCTGACCGCCGAACACCTTCACGCCGAGCATCTTGGGCTGCGAATCGCGCCCGTTACGCGTAGAGCCGCCGCCTTTTTTCTGTGCCATGACTCGTGCTCCTTATGCGGAGATGGCGCCGATTTGCAGCTCGGTGAACTGCTGGCGGTGCCCTTGACGTTTCTGATAGTGCTTGCGACGGCGCATCTTGAAGATGCGAACCTTGTCGTGCAGACCGTGCGCCACAACCGTGGCTTTGACAGTCGCGCCGGACACCAGGGGCGTACCGACCTTGAGTTCAGCGCCGTTGCCGACAGCCAGAACCTGGTCGATCACGATCTCCTGGCCTACGTCCGCAGCAATCTGTTCTACTTTGATTTTCTCGCCAGCAGCAACACGATACTGTTTGCCACCGGTTTTTATGACCGCGTACATGGATGACCTCTTGAATTGATCCTCTACGGACGGATTTCCGCAGAGCCTGAAATTGTAGCACGGTTTGCGCTCACTGACATCCCCGGCCATGGGGCCAGGAACCCCAAGACAAGCCCTTCCTATAATGCCCCTTCCTCCGGTCTCCCCGCCCTGCTGCCGTGAACTCCGCCCACCCCGTTTCCCCGCTTGCCCTGATTGCCGACGACATGCGGGAGGTGGACCGGGTCATAGCCGAACGGCTCGACTCCGGTGTGCCGCTGGTGGGCCAGGTCGCCCGCTACATCATCAGCGCCGGCGGCAAACGCCTGCGTCCGGCCTTGCTCCTGCTGGCCTGCGGCGCCCTGGGCTACCGCGGCACGCAACGCTACAACCTGGCGGCGGTGGTGGAGTTCATCCACACCGCCACCCTGCTGCATGACGACGTGGTGGACGACTCCGCCATGCGCCGCGGCAATGCCACGGCCAACGAGGCCTTCGGCAACCCCGCCAGCGTGCTGGTGGGAGATTTCCTCTATTCCCGCGCCTTCCAGATGATGGTCGAGGCCGAGAGCATGCGCATCATGCAGGTACTGGCCGACGCGACCAACGTGATCGCCGAGGGCGAGGTACAGCAGCTCATGAACATGCACAACGCCGACCTGGACGAGGCCGGGTATCTGCAGGTCATCCGCTCCAAGACCGCCAAGCTCTTCGAAGCCAGTGCGCGCTGCGGCGCCATCCTGGCCGGCGCTGAGCCCAGACTGGAAGAGGCCTGCGCCGAATACGGTCAGGCCCTGGGCACGGCTTTCCAGGTGATCGACGATGTGCTGGACTACGCGGGCGATGCCGCCGTCATGGGAAAGAGCCTGGGTGACGACCTGCGCGAGGGCAAAGCCACGCTGCCGCTGATCGCGGCCATGCAAAGAGGCACGGAACAGGAGCGTCAGCTCATACGAGGTGCCATCGAGAGCGGCTCGGTCTCTGCCCTGGACGACGTGATCGCCATCGTGCGGCGCACCGGCGCCCTGGAGGTGGCACGAGCCGCTGCGGCCAGGGAAGCTGAACGTGCCGTCCACGCCGCCCGGCAACTGCCGGCCGGGGACCATGCCGCCAGTTTGATACAATTGGCGTCTCAGTTGCTGGCACGTCAATCCTGACGCCTGCCCGGTGACTCGGGACATCGGAATGTAGCGCAGCCTGGTAGCGCACTTCGTTCGGGACGAAGGGGTCGGAGGTTCGAATCCTCTCATTCCGACCAATCTTTCCCATGCACCTTGGACTCCAGCCCAGGCCCCTCTGCGAGGGCAAGCTCGGTGCGCTCGTGATCATGTTGCGCCGCAACGTCTGCTTGCAAAATGGGCTTGGCCTTTCGTTTACATCCCGCGGGCAATCGGCGATGATTTGTGGGTTTCCCCTCGGAATTCCCACAAACACAGTCCATGGCCGCCGTTGACACTGCCATCCACCGCGAGAATGCTCCCGTGGCCCTGCCCGGGTTGGGCCGGGCCCTGATCCTCGCGGGCAAGCTGGAACAGAAGTCGGCCGAAGACATCTACCGCCGGGCCGCTGGCAACAAAACCAGCTTCATTGCCGAGCTCACCGGATCCGGCGCCGTTTCGGCTGCCGATCTGGCCCACACCATGTCGGCAGCCTTTGCGGCACCCCTGATCGACCTGGACGCGGTGGACATCCACCGCCTGCCCAAGGAGCTGCTCGACCCCCGGATCTGTCACGACTACCGCGTGGTGGTGCTGGGCAAGCGCAGCAACCGGCTCGTGGTGGCCACGGCCGATCCTTCAGACCAGGCTGCCGCCGAGAAGATCAAGTTCGCCAGCCAGATGGGGGTGGATTGGGTCATCGCCGAGTACGACAAGCTGCTCAAACTGGTCGAAGTGCACGCCACCTCCGCCTCGGAAGCCATCGACAACATCGTCGGCGGCGACATCGAGTTTGACGAATTCACCACCGAAGCCGATGCGGACAGCGCCGATTCCACGACCTCCGAGGTGGAAGACGCGCCGGTCGTCAAATTCCTGCACAAGATGCTGATCGACGCGATCGGGATGCGCGCATCGGACCTGCATTTCGAGCCCTACGAGCACAACTACCGTGTCCGCTTCCGTATCGACGGCGAACTGCGCGAGATTGCTTCTCCGCCAGTGGCCATCAAGGACAAGCTGGCCTCGCGCATCAAGGTCATCTCCAAGATGGACATCTCGGAGAAACGCGTGCCGCAGGACGGAAAGATGAAGCTCAAGGTCGGCCCGGAGCGCGTCATCGACTTCCGCGTCAGCACCCTGCCCACGCTGTTCGGCGAGAAGATCGTGATCCGTATCCTCGACCCGAGCAGTGCCAAACTCGGCATCGACGCCCTGGGCTACGACCCGGAGGAGAAGGCCCGCCTGCTCAGCGCCATCGGGCGCCCCTACGGCATGATCCTCGTCACCGGCCCGACCGGCTCGGGCAAGACGGTGTCGCTCTACACCTGCCTGAACCTGCTGAACAAGCCCGGCGTCAACATCGCCACGGCCGAAGATCCGTCAGAAATCAACCTGCCCGGAGTCAACCAGGTCAATGTCAATGACAAGGCCGGTCTGACCTTTGCTGCGGCTCTCAAGTCCTTTCTGCGCCAGGATCCGGACATCATCATGGTGGGCGAGATCCGCGATCTCGACACGGCCGACATCGCCATCAAGGCCGCCCAGACCGGCCACCTCGTGATGTCGACGCTGCACACCAACGATGCGCCGACCACGCTGACCCGGATGCGCAACATGGGCATTGCGCCCTTCAACATCGCCTCCAGCGTCATCCTGATCACAGCCCAGCGCCTGGCGCGGCGTCTGTGCCCCAACTGCAAGGCGCCGATGGAGATCCCGAAAAAGACGTTGCTCGACGCCGGCTTCAAGCCCGACGAACTGGACGGGTCCTGGACGGCCTACCGCCCGGTGGGCTGTTCGGCCTGCAACAACGGCTACAAGGGGCGTGTGGGCATCTACCAGGTCATGCCGATCAGCGAGGAGATGCAGCGCATCATCCTGCGCGACGGTTCGGCGCTCGAGATTGCCGAACAAGCCCAGGCCGAAGGCGTGCGCAGTCTGCGCCAGTCGGGCCTGCACAAGGTCAAGCAGGGTCTGACTTCACTGGAAGAAGTTCTGGCCGTCACCAACGAATAAACACACGGGAGCTTCAGGGGACACCATGGCAACTGCACAACCCAAAGCCAAGGAACTGGTCTTCGAATGGGAAGGCAAGGACCGCAACGGCAAGCTGATGCGCGGCGAGATGCGCGCCGCCGGCGAAAATCAGGTGCTGGCATCCTTGCGCCGCCAGGGCATCCTGCCGGGCAAGGTCAAGAAGCGCAGGATGAGATCGGGCAAGAAGATCACACCTAAGGATCTCACGCTCTTCACGCGCCAGCTCGCCACCATGATGAAAGCTGGTGTGCCCCTGCTGCAGGCCTTCGACATCGTCGCGCGCGGCAACTCCAATCCCAGTGTGACCCGCCTGCTCAACGATATCCGCAACGATGTCGAGACCGGAACCTCGCTGAGCACGGCCTTCCGCAAGTACCCGCTCTACTTCGACAATCTCTACTGCAACCTGGTCGAGGCCGGCGAGGCTGCTGGTATCCTGGATCAATTGCTCGACCGCCTGGCTGTCTACATGGAAAAGACCCAGGCCATCAAGCAGAAGATCAAGTCGGCCTTGATGTACCCAACTTCAGTGGTCGTGGTGGCCTTTGTTGTCGTAGCTGTCATCATGATCTTTGTGGTCCCCGCATTCAAGGAAGTGTTTTCCTCCTTTGGCGCCGACCTGCCCGCCCCCACGCTTTTTGTGATCGCCATGAGCGAGTTCTTCGTGCAATGGTGGTGGCTGATCTTCGGCGGCATCGGCGGTGGTCTCTACTTCTTCTTCCAGGCCTGGCAGCGCAACCGGCGTATGCAACAGGTGATGGACCGGTTGATGCTCAAGCTGCCCGTCTTCGGCACACTGATCGACAAATCCTGTATCGCACGCTGGACCCGCACCCTCTCGACCATGTTCGCCGCCGGTGTGCCGTTGGTGGAAGCTCTGGATTCGGTGGGTGGCGCTTCCGGAAATTCGCTCTATGAAGAGGCCACGGTCAAGATCCAGCAGGAAGTCTCCACCGGTACCAGCCTGACCACCGCCATGACCAATGCACACCTGTTCCCAACCATGGTGCTGCAGATGTGCGCCATCGGCGAGGAATCGGGCTCGATCGACCATATGCTGGGCAAGGCCGCCGATTTCTACGAGGCCGAAGTCGACGACATGGTCGCCGGCCTGTCCAGCCTGATGGAACCCATCATCATTGTTTTCCTGGGCACGATCATCGGCGGCATCGTGGTCGCCATGTACCTGCCGATCTTCAAGCTGGGCCAGGTGGTCTGATGCTGGTCTCGCAGGGTTTCGACGCCGGCCTGGCCGGCGTCCTGGGGCTGATGATCGGCAGCTTCCTCAACGTCGTCATCTACCGCCTGCCGAAAATCATGGAGCACCAGTGGGCTGCCGAATGCGCCGAACTGGCCGGCAAGGAGCCCGAGACCGCAGAGGCGTTCAATCTCCTCGTCCCGCGCTCACGCTGCCAGCAATGCGGCCACCAGATCCGTGCGCACGAAAACGTTCCAGTGCTGAGCTACCTGTTTCTGCGCGGCAAGTGCTCATCCTGCGGTGCCCCGATCAGCTTGCGCTACCCACTGGTCGAACTGGTCACCGCTGCTCTCTTTGCCTGGTGCGTCTGGCGCTGGGGCGCCACGCCCACCGGTCTGGCCTGGTGCGGCTTCTCGGCATCCATCGTGGCACTGGCCATGATCGACTGGGATACCACACTGCTACCAGATGACATCACCTTGCCCCTGCTCTGGGCGGGTCTGATCATCGCCGCGCTGCGGTGGAACACCGTCACCCTGCCCGACGCCCTCTGGGGTGCCGTCGGTGGCTATCTCTCCTTGTGGCTGGTCTACTGGAGCTTCAAGCTCGTCACCGGCAAGGAAGGCATGGGCTACGGTGACTTCAAGCTGTTCGCAGCCCTGGGGGCTTGGTTCGGCTGGACGGCCTTGGTACCCATCATCCTCATGGCCTCGGTCATCGGCGCCATCGTGGGCATTGCACTCAAACTCAACAGTAGCTTGCGTGAGGGAGGCTATGTACCCTTCGGCCCCTTCTTGGCCGCGGCCGGCCTCACGGCCATGATTTTCGGGCCGCAAAGCATCCTGCGTGCCATCGGACTCTGAGTGATGCGGGACGTACTGCGTCTCGGCCTCACGGGTGGCATCGGCAGCGGCAAGAGCACCGTGGCCGGGCTGCTGGCCCGGCATGGCGCGGCTGTCATCGACGCAGATGCCATCTCACGCCAGACTACGGCCCCCGGTGGTGCAGCGATCGAGGCCATCCGTCAGGTTTTCGGGGCCGAGCTCATCGGCCTTGACGGCGCCCTGGATCGGGAACAAATGCGCACCCTGGCCTTCAGTGATGCCTCCGCCCGGCAGCGTCTGGAACAGATCATCCATCCTTTGGTGGGACAGGAAACCCAACGCCAGGCTGAGGCAGCTATGCGCGCGGGCACGCGCTGCATCGTGTTCGACATCCCCTTGCTGGTGGAGTCGCAACGCTGGCGCGCCCGGCTGGATCAGGTGCTGGTCATCGACTGCAGCCCAGAAACCCAGATTACACGCGTGATGCTGCGCAGCCAGCTCCCGCGCTCCGAAATCGAACGCATCATGGGACAGCAGGCAGATCGGGGGCACCGTCTGCGGGCTGCCGACCACGTGATCTGCAACGATGGACCCGACCTCGCCGAACTCGCCTCGCTCGTGGCCGGGTCGGCCCGTCTCTTCGGGCTATGATTGGGCGTCGGGAAACAGCAGCGTGATCACCTACGAATACCCCTTCAACGAGCGCATCAGGACCTATCTCCGGCTGGAGAGCCTGTTCCGCCGCCTGCTGGAGCTGGTGGCACGCGATGAAGCCTTGGACCATCATTACGCCCTGGCCAGTCTGTTCGAAGTCATGGATGTCGGTGCCCGGGCCGACCTCAAGTCCGACGTGCTGCGCGATCTGGACAAGCAGAAACAGGTGCTCAACGGCTACCGGGGCAACCCGAGCATTGCGCAGGGCGTCCTGGACGAAGTGCTGCAGCAGATCGAACAGAGCTACAGCCAGCTCAACAGTCTGTCCGGCAAGGTCGGCCATGTGCTGACCGAAAACGACTGGCTCATGAGCATCCGCAGCCGCATCGGCATTCCCGGCGGCACCTGCGCCTTCGATCTGCCGGCCTACTATGCCTGGCAGCACGAATCTCCCGAGCAGCGCCGCGCGGATCTGCAACGCTGGACTGCCAACCTGACCCCGCTGGCCGATGCCATCAGCCTACTCCTGACCTTGCTCCGTGATTCAGGCGTGCCGCAGAAGGTACTCGCCCAGGCCGGCCAGTTTCAACAGGCCCTGCCGCAGGGGCGCACCTTCCAGCTCCTGCGCCTGGCCATCGATCCGGCCCTGGGCCTGATCCCCGAAATCAGCGGCAACCGGTTGATCGTCTCCATCCGCCTGATGCAACTCGGTGAAGACGAGCGCTTGCATGCCGGCAACCAGGATGCCAGCTTCGACCTGACCCTGTGCTCCTGAACACCGCGCGAGTGAGCATGCCCCGTCCCGACGACTCATCCGCCACCGCCAAGCCACGTCTGGTCAGCTGCCCGAACTGCGGGGGTGACAGCGTCTATGCGCCGAGCAATCCGCATCGGCCCTTCTGTAGCGAGCGTTGTCGCAAGATGGATCTTGGCGCCTGGGCCAGCGAGAGCTTTCGCGTCCCGGCCGAAGCACCGCCAGACGAGCAGGAATTCGGCGACCCGAAACTTCAGTAAGCCGTGGCCTGGATAGGGCCGACATGTTCCCGTTCCTCGGCCAACCAGTGCAAGACGGGAATCGCGCCCGGCAACACCGGCGCCGACTGCACCGGCAACTGCGCCCAGGTAAACGACTGCCCCTCGCGCATCTGCAGCTCGCCCTGCCAGCGCAGCACCTTGCAGAAATTCAACCGCACCAGGGCGTGGGGATAGTCGACCACCTCGGTCTTCCAGGCGAGGACGTCACCGACCTCCAGAGCGATGCCCAGCTCCTCGTGCAGCTCACGCCGCAGGGCCTGGGCCACGGTCTCGCCGGCCTCGAGCTTGCCGCCTGGAAATTCCCAATAGCCCGCGTAGACCTTGCCCTCGGGACGCGAGGTCAGGAGGAAATGCCCGTCGGGCTGCAGCAGAATGCCCACGGCGACTTCGGTGATGGCGCGATCGGCGCCACCCTCGCGCGGGCGGTCGGCATCGGCAACCAGCGGCTGCTTCATGCGCCGGCGTGCTTGCCCGCGTAGTCCTTGGCGAACTGGTAGGCAACGCGTCCGCTACGCGAGCCGCGCTCCAGTGCCCAGACCAAGGCCTCGGGCTGCACCGCTGCCATAACCGCCGCGGGCACGCCAAAAAACGACAGCCATTGCGCGACGATACTCAGGTACTCGTCCTGGCTGAAGGGGTAGAAGCTCACCCACAGACCGAAACGCTCGGACAGGGAGATCTTCTCCTCCACCACTTCACCCGGATGGATCTCACCATCCTCACTGGGCTGGTAGCTGAGGTTGTCCTTCATGTACTCGGGCAGCAGGTGGCGACGGTTGCTGGTCACGTAGATCAGCACATTGGGCGTAGCCGCCGCCACGGAGCCATCGAGGATGGACTTGAGGGCCTTGTAGCCGCCCTCGCCGTCCTCGAAGCTCAGGTCATCGCAGAAGATGATGAATTTCTCAGACCGCTGGGACACCACATCCACAATGTCGGGCAGATCGATCATGTCACTCTTGTCGACTTCGATCAGGCGCAGACCCTGGGCAGCATAGGTGTGCAGACAGGCCCGGATGAGGGAGGACTTGCCGGTGCCGCGCGCGCCGGTCAGCAGCACGTTGTTAGCCGGCAGACCGCGCACGAACTGCTCGGTGTTGCGCTGGATCTTTTCCTTCTGCTGATCGATCTCCTTGAGCTGATCCAGCTCCATCGCCGCGACATGGCGCACGGGCTCGATGACCCCATGGCCCGAGCTGCGCTTGCGGTAGCGGAAGGCAATGGATGCCCCCCAGTCCGGCTGGCTCAGGGGCTGGGGCAGGATGGCCTCGATGCGCAGCATCAGCTGCTCGGCGCGATCGATCAGGCGTTCGAATTTCTCGTTCATGCGTCGGCGGATTGATGCCCCGTCCAGGAATCAGGACCTGTAGTCGGCATTGATCGACACGTAGTCGTGGCTGAAATCGCAGGTCCAGACCGTGTCTTCGGCCGCACCGCGGCCCAGCACCACGCGCACCGTGATCTCGCTCTGCTTCATCACGCGCTGGCCATCCTCTTCACGGTAGGCCGGGTTGCGCCCGCCCTGCACGGCCACATGCACATCGTCGAGGTATAGATCGATCCTGCTCTGGTCCAGGTCGGTGATGCCGGCGTAGCCCACGGCCGCCAGGATGCGGCCCAGATTCGGATCGCTGGCGTAGAAAGCCGTCTTGACTAGCGGCGAATGCGCGATCGCATAGGCCACCAGCCGGCATTCCTCGGCTGATCTGCCGCCTTGCACACACACGGTGATGAACTTGGTGGCACCTTCGCCGTCGCGTACGATGGCCTGGGCCAGCTTGCGCGCGACTTCCAGCATGGCGGCCTTGAGCTCGCGACCATCGGCGCTGTCCAGCGACTCGATCACCGGATGCACGGCCTTGTTGCTCGCAATCACCACAAAGGAATCGTTGGTCGAGGTATCGCCGTCGACCGTCACGCGATTGAAGGAACCCTCGGCCAGCTCTCGCGCAAGCTGCTGCATCACGGAGGGGCTCACGCGTGCATCGGTCGCCATATAGCCCAGCATGGTGGCCATATTGGGACGGATCATGCCCGCGCCCTTGCTGATGCCGGTGATGCTGACCTTGACGCCGCCGATGACCACCTGGGAACCAAACGCCTTGGGCACGGTGTCCGTCGTCATGATGCCCTCGGCAGCGCGCACCCAGTTGTCCTCACGCGCATCAGCGATGGCGGCGGGCAGACCGGCCTCGATGCGCTCCGAAGGCAACTGCTCCATGATCACGCCGGTCGAGAAAGGTAGCACCTGCTCAGGCGCGATCTTCAGATGAGCCGCGAGGGCGGCACAGGTGCTACGCGCACGCTGCAGACCTTCGCCCCCCGTACCGGCATTGGCGTTGCCCGTGTTGATGACCATGGCACGGATGCCCTTGCCGGTCGTCAGATGTTCGCGGCAGACCTGCACCGGCGCGGCAC
>CAMLNH010000062.1 GCA_946481355.1 uncultured Curvibacter sp. | reverse complement strand
GTCGACCACGGCCTGTTGCGCCTCAACGAAGGCGATATGGTCATGGACATGTTCGCGGGCAAGCTGCACGCGAAGGTGATCCGCGTCGACGCCAGCGAGCTTTTCTTGGGCAAGCTGGCCGGCGTGAGCGAGCCCGAGCAGAAGCGCAAGATCATCGGCGGCCTCTTCGTCGACGTCTTCAAGGCCGAGGCCGCCAAGCTCAAGGGCGATGGCGCCAAGGGGGCCAAGTGGCTGGCCCAGGGCACCATCTACCCCGACGTGATCGAATCGGGTGGTGCCAAGAGCAAGAAGGCCGTGACCATCAAGAGCCACCACAACGTGGGTGGCCTGCCGGAGCAACTGGGCCTCAAGCTGCTGGAGCCGCTGCGCGACCTGTTCAAGGACGAGGTGCGTGAACTCGGTGTGGCCCTGGGCCTGCCGCACGACATGGTCTACCGCCACCCCTTCCCGGGCCCGGGGCTGGGGGTGCGCATCCTGGGCGAGGTCAGGAAGGACTACGCCGACCTGTTGCGCCGCGCCGATGCCATCTTCATCGAGGAACTGCGCAACTTCAAGGACGAGGCTACGGGCAAGACCTGGTACGACCTGACCAGCCAGGCCTTCACGGTCTTCCTGCCCGTCAAGAGCGTGGGCGTGATGGGCGACGGCCGGACCTACGACTACGTGGTGGCCCTGCGCGCCGTGCAGACCAGCGACTTCATGACAGCCGACTGGGCCGAGCTGCCCTACGCGCTGCTCAAGAAGGTCTCGGGTCGCATCATCAACGAAGTGCGCGGCATCAACCGTGTCACCTACGACGTGAGCTCCAAGCCACCGGCCACGATCGAGTGGGAATAAAGCCCACCACGACCGGCCTCTAGCCGGTCCAGTGCTCTTGTCTGTGGATCAGGTAGCTCGGCGCTACGATGCCGCTGGTACTCGCATGATTTCTTGCCAGCGGCGCCTCGCTGCGGGCCTGAGCAGCCTCTGAATAGGCTTGCACCACCCGCTCGGCGGCCTCAAGCGCGGCCGAGTCTTGCACCACCGTGTTGGCCTTGCCGCGGATCTGGACCATGCGCCATGACCCGTCATGGTTGCGCTGCAGCTCGATCGTCGCCGCACGCTTGCCGTTGCGGCGCAGGGAGAAAACCCGCGTCGCACCGCTTGCACAGGCGTTGACGTAGGTGCCAATGCAATGCCGCTGCTCCAGCCCCTCTTCGGCCAGCAGGGAGCCGGTGTCCAGCTCTACCGCCAGGAAGGGCCCAGCGCTGTACTGAGGCAGCAGGGCGGGCCAGCGCACATCCTTCTCGGGGTCGACCGTGACCAGCAGCGCGCGGTGCCAGGTGTCGGAGCGTCGGCACAACGAAGCCCAGGTCACCCCCTTGAGCACGGCGCCATGCGAATACACATAGTCGGACACGTCCTGGGCATCGTGCAGCAGGTTGGCCTCGTCCTGAGGGCTGAGCCGCGCACGCATGATGGCGCGCAGGAAGATGCGCGCGTTCTCCTCGCGCAGCGGGCCGGGGCGGCCCCGGGTGCGGTCCAGGATGCGCTCAACCCCTCGCAAGGCAGGCTGGCAGCGCACCAGCCGCAGGGGTTCGTTCTGCATGGCGCTGGCCATCAGATTGATGAAACGCGCAAAGTCATGCAGGATGCGAGCCGAAGGCGGGAAAAACTGCAGGATAAAACGCAACACCGCGTTGTTCTGCTTGATCAGGAAACGCCAGCCCTGCATGCTCATGCCCGCGGCCAGAAAACAGGCGCGCACCGCGTCAAAGAAGCCGGATCCGAGTGGCAGACCCAGCCCCGAAGAGGGGCGCAGGCCCAGGTCCAGCAGCGGCAGCCCCCCTTCCTCAGGTCCAAAGGGCAATTGCTCCAGGTTCGCAGCGACCAGTGCCACCTGCCCCAGGCTGGCCGCCGTGCCGTAGATGCCTAGGGACAGGGCCAGCACCGGTGGCGCCAGGCTGGATTGCAGCATGGCACCGCAGTGTGGATCGTCGAGCTTGAGCTCCCCGACCTGCCGGACCTTGGCACTGATGGGCCCCCGCTCCAGCAGCAGCCTGACGCGCCCGTGCGCCAGCCGGAGTCGCGCCTGCCAGCCGCCCGGGCCCGGAAAACGGTCGGACAGCAGGTCGCGCAGCGGCAGCACCGGATCAACCCCGTCGGAATAGGAGTGCTGGTGCAAAAGGTTGTGCAGTGAGCTGACGTCGTCCGGTGTCAGCAGGCGTGCATGGTCCAGCGCCAGGGTGCAGTAGGCCGGCTGGGGGCAGGCCATCTCGCGCCACAGGAAGCGCTTGTTGCGATTGACGAAGATCTGGAGCTCTCCTGCATCCAGGTCGACCAGAAACCCCCAGATGACATCACCACAGGCGTCGATGCTGGCCGCAGGCATGAAAGGAAAACCGGCATGCCAGGCTTCGAGGCCCTGGAACTCGGCGAAGGCCTCGGCCCAGGTCTGGAAACGGCAACTTTCACCCAGATGGTTTTCCGCGAAGTCCTGCATGGCCGCGCGGGCTGCTTCGTCGGGGAAAAGGTTCTGGCCGGATTCCACCAGCCGCAGCGTGCGGGCGTAGGCCTGCAGACGGACATCGCTGGTGTGGCGCAGGCAGGCGAGCAACTCCGTCAACACCTCTTCGCAGTTGCGCTCGCCGTGCAGGCGCATCAGCTTCTTCTCGCCATCGATCCTGAATCCCACCAGGGCGCCGCTCATACCCGTGTCACCTCGTAGCTGTCACATCCTTGCCATTTCTTGTCAGGCCTAAGGTATCAGAAAACCGTGCACCCCGGGGTCGCCGTGTGGCAAACGTCGGGCGCCCGCCACGGGCCGGGTCGCCTGGGCTGTTCTGCTGCTGATAAAGTTGACGCATCATGTACCTGCCCCCCCAGTTCAAGGCCAAGGACGAGGCGCACGCGCTGGCGCTGATGCGTGAGCACCCGTTTGCCAGCCTGATCAGCACCGACGAGACGGGCTTGCCCTACGTCACCCATCTGCCCCTGCATGTGCAGGAGGAGGGCGAGGGGATGGTCTTGCTGGGGCATGTGGCCAAGCCCAATCCTCATTGGCGCTATCTGCAGGCAAGACCGCAGGCCCTCGTGACTTTTCTGGGGCCCCACGCCTATATGTCACCCAAGGTCTATCCAGATCTGGCGCGTGTACCGACCTGGAATTACCTGGCCGTGCATTGCACCGTGCAAGCCGCGCTGGTCGAAGAACCAGCCGCCAAGGATGCCCTGCTCAAGAAGCTCATCGGTGACCACGAGCCTTCATACGCCGCCCAGTGGCGCGGCCTGGGCGAGGACTTCGCACACAAGATGCTGGCTGGCATCGTGGCCTTTGAGCTGCGGGTCACCGATATGCAGTGCAAGCTCAAGCTCAACCAGCACCGGCCCGAGGCCCATGCTGCCATGAAGGCCGCCTATGGCGCGGGCAGTGAAGATGCGCAGGCCCTGGCCGCCTGGATGGACAAGCTGGGGCTGCATGGCCACTGACACTGATTTCATGCAGGCGGCGCTGACCCAGGCACGCCTGGCGGCTGAGGCCGGTGAGGTTCCGGTAGGTGCTGTACTGGTGCACCAGGGGCAGATCGTCGCGACGGGACGCAACGCCCCGATCGGGACGCATGACCCGACGGCCCATGCCGAGATCCGGGCTCTGCGCGAGGGAGCGGCCCGTCTGGGTAACTACCGGCTGGAGGATTGCGAACTCTATGTCACGCTGGAGCCCTGTCCCATGTGCGCGGGGGCCATGCTGCATGCCCGTTTGAAGAAGGTGGTCTATGGCGCGCCCGACCCCAAGACCGGCGCTGCAGGCTCGGTGCTCAACCTCTTCGCCCAGACCCAGCTCAACCACCAGACCGAGGTGCAGGGGGGGGTGCTGGCCGAGGCTTGCGCCACGCAGCTGCAGGCTTTTTTTCAAGGCCGGCGTGAGGCGCAGCGCAGGCTGAGCCAGCCTGTGCGCGAGGATGCGGTACGCACGCCAGACGCACGCTTTGCCGATCTGCCGGACTATCCCTGGGCTCCCAACTACCTCAGCGATCTGCCCGCGCTGGACGGCCTGCGACTGCACTATCTGGACGAAGGGCCGCACGACGCGCCGTTGACCTGGCTCTGCCTGCACGGCAACCCGAGCTGGAGCTACCTCTACCGCAAGATGATCCCGATCTTTCTCGCCGCCGGACACCGCGTGGTTGCACCTGATCTGATCGGTTTCGGCAAAAGCGACAAGCTCAAGAAGGAAGGCGCGCACCGCTTCAGCTGGCACCGCCAGGTGCTGCTGGAGTTCATCGAACGTCTGGATCTGCGTCGCATCGTGCTGACGGTGCAGGACTGGGGCGGTCTGCTGGGTCTGACCTTGCCCATGGAAGCGCCCCAGAGGTACGCCGGCCTGCTGGTCATGAACACGCTGCTCGCTACCGGCGAGAAACCCCTGTCGGCTGGCTTTCTCGCCTGGCGCGAGATGTGTGCCAAGAAGCCGGACTACGAGGTGGGTCGCCTGCTGGCACGCGGCAAGCCGCAGCTCAGCAAGGCCGAATGCACGGCCTATGACGCACCCTTTCCGGACCGCGGCCACCGTGCTGCGCTGCGTGCCTTCCCGTCCCTGGTGCCCGAGCATCCCGAAGACGACGGTGCGGCCATCTCGCGGCGCGCGCAGTCCTTCTGGCAGCAGGCGTGGACCGGACGCAGCCTCATGGCTGTGGGCCTGCAGGACCCAGTGCTGGGCTGGCCCGAGATGCAGGTATTGCACGCGCTGATCCGCCACTGCCCCGAGCCGATCAAGGTGGCTCAGGGCGGTCACTTCCTGCCGGAGTGGGGGGACGAGATTGCCGAGACCGTGGTGCATCACTTCGCGCCACGATAATCGACGCAGCATGAAAAAACACATCTACATCTATTCACCCTCGGGCGCGGTGCGTGACAAGGCCGCTTTTCGCCGCGGCGTGAAACGCCTGCAGGCCCTGGGGCACGAGGTCGAGATCGACGAGGCCGCCCTGGCCAGTTACCAGCGTTTTGCTGGCGACGATGCCACGCGGCTGGCTGCCATCAGCCGGGCGGCAGCCAGTGGCGCAGATGTGGCCATGATTTCCCGCGGAGGCTATGGCCTCACGCGCATCCTGCCCGGGATCGCCTACAAACGGGTGGCCAAGGCCATCGAGCGCGGCACGCATTTCGTGGGGCTGAGCGACTTCACGGCTTTCCAGCTGGCCTTGCTGGCCCAGACCGGCAGCAGCAGCTGGGCCGGGCCATCGCTGTGCGAAGCCTTTGGCGCAAGTGACCAGGCCGATGCAGCGGACGGACACGGCGGTGCAGGGCAGGGCGGCCCCGACGAGATCATGCTGGCCTGCTTCGAGGATCTGCTGCTGGGGCAGGGCGAGGGAGCAGGATGGCGTCAGTCCAGGACCGCAGCTGCCGACCTTGCAGCGGCAGGGCGCTGGCATCAGCAGCGTCTGGGTGACATGGCGAACTTCAAGGTCGAGCACGCGCCGCTGTGGGGCGGCAACCTGAGTGTGCTGTGTTCGCTGCTGGGCTCGCCCTATTTCCCGACCGTGCAGGGCGGCATCCTCTTCCTGGAAGACGTGGCCGAACATCCTTACCGCATCGAGCGCATGCTGACGCAGTTGCTGCACGCCGGCGTGCTGGCGCGTCAGAAGGCCATCGTGCTGGGGCAGTTCACGGATTACAAGCGGGTCCCGCACGATCGCGGATTCACGCTGCAGTCAGTCGTCAACTGGTTGCGCAGCCAGCTCAAGGTGCCGGTGCTGACCGGCCTGCCCTTCGGCCATGTTCCGACCAAGGTGCTGCTGCCCGTGGGGGCATGCTGCGATCTGCTGGTGGAGGGGCGGGACGTGCTGCTGGTCTGGGGCCACACGCACCACGCCCATTGAGCTCAGCGGTGGATGCTGCCCGGGCGTGACACCATGCCCTTGGGCAGCAGGCCCTCGAACATGTGGGTGATCTGGCGAATTTTCTGACTGGCCACACGCTCACCCTGCAGCGACGACAGGGCCACCATCATGTCGGCGCGCAGGTACCAGAGTCCTTGCAGGTCCGGCGCGAACAGAACGCGGCGCTCGATGTGCGGGTAACTGGTACAGCCTTCCTCGCCAAGGGAATCCAGCATGGCTTGCCGGATGTCTTCAATGCGAAAACTCGAATGGTTCTCGTCGATGGGCGGGCGCCCCAGCAAGCCTTGCATGCTGCTGATGAAATGACTGGCCAGCTTGTTCATATGTTCTTCTGTTTCAGTGAATCGAATTCAATGAACCTAACGACTTGCTTAGGATAAATTTGTCGTGGACAGCCCACAACCGGTTTATCCAGCAGATGTTCCCGTAAAACAACATATAAATCAATCGTTTACCCAAGATACATCAGACAACACTAGAGGCTGTATGCTCATCCAGCGCGCAAGGGCTGTTTCGTGGGCCCAAGCCCTTGTGCAGACCGCAGGTAACGATCCGAAGCACAAGCCGAGCGCGCAGCAAGCGACCGCAGTGGGTATGCGACGGTATCCAAGGCCCCGGCGATGCCCTAAACTGCCAACAGAAAAAATCAATCCAGTTCTCGCATGGGTGTCAACACCACCGTCGTTTTCACTGATCTGACCGGCAGCACCTCCGTTTTCGAGTCCCTCGGCAACACCCGGGCCACCCGGGCCGTGACCCAGCTGACGCACTGGATTTGCAATCTTTTGCAGGCTCGGGGCGGACAGGTCATCAAGACGCTGGGCGACGGGGTGCTGACCGTCTTCAGCGATGCCACGGTCGCTGTGCATGCGGTGGTCGAGCTTCAGCGCCAGCATCAGATGAACCTGCTGCAACAGCCGCTGGCCGAGCATCTGCCGGTCCGCGTGGGTGTGGCGACCGGCGAGGTTGAAATCGTCAATGGCGACTGCTATGGCGATGCCGTCAACGTGGCATCGCGGCTGTGCGATCTGGCGGGTCCGCACGAGATCTGGGCTGACAGCCCCGGGCTGGACTACTCCAGCCGTGCCAACGGCATACGCTACCGCCCCCTGGGACCGATCAGCGTGCGGGGGCGGGTCGAACCCTGCAATGTCTACCAGGTCGAGTGGCACGAAGACCAGTCGACGGACTTCATCACCATGCAGGGGGACATCGACCCCATGAGCAAGGCAGCGCGGGGGGATGCGCTGGGCCAGGAGGTGCATCTGGCCTGGGGGGATCAGAAGCGGGTGTTTCGAGCCTTTGAGCTGCCGGTCCATATCGGACGGATCCGGCACTGCGAGTTTGTCGTGGCCGACCCCCGCGTGTCCCGGACCCATGCCAAGCTGGAGTGGCGTCACGGCCGGATTCTGCTGGTTGACGTCAGCAGCTATGGCACCTGGATCCGTTTCGCCGGTACCCGTTCCGAGCTGCTGTTACGGCGCGAAGAATGCGTCTTGCACGGCAAAGGGGAGATGGCCCTGGGCGCTGCGTTTTCGGACGCCACCACACCTGTGGTCGGCTTTGAATTGGGTTGATTTCTTTGTGCCTTGATAATTTTACATAATATACAGACGCTGGTCCGCAACCTCGCGCAGGGCAGAGCGGACAACCTCGCTCTTGGCCTTCTCGGCGTACTGATCGAGCACAATCCCCGCAGGATCGACCCCGAGCAGATCGGCCACTTTTAAGGCCGTGTCCTCGCTCAACGTCTCTGTGTTTCCCGTGCGAATTTGACTCATGGCGCCGCGCGTAATGCCGAGTTCGGCCGCTGCCCTGTAGTCCGTCCATCCTCGCGCCTTCTTGACGCGATCTACCCACTGTGCTGCCTTCATATCCGACCACCTTTCCGCAAGTGGTGTCAGGATAGTCTGTTGCCGCTGTACGTCAATAGTTACGTGTCGCTTGACGCGTATAGCGGCGCTGAACTAGTATTCCCCTGCCCCCCGGCCCCTTTAGCCAAATCCGGCTGTGTCCGCAAGACGAAGTTTCCAGCCGGGGGGCGCTCTTGATCACCAAGGGCAGCGGGCGGCCGGTAGAGCGGAGATAGACACATGGAAACTTCAACGGACCCCGGCGCCCGTGAATCGGCCGCGCCCAACATCCCCCCCCTTGACATGACCAAGATCGCCGCGCAGGCGCTGGGC
The DNA here is from genome assembly GCA_946481355.1 of uncultured Curvibacter sp. The sequence continues at coordinate 2,306 of CAMLNH010000062.1, read as the reverse complement.
ACCGCCCCGAAGCTGCGCGCCTGGTCGCTCGAATACCTCTCGGAGGGAATCACCTTCAAGTGGGCCGGCTACGGCGAGACGCAGCAGGCAGCAGACCGCAAAGCGCGCCAAGAACTGCACGACCTTTATCCGGCCTACTCGCGCCACCGTGCGCAGCTGGTCGCAGCGATCGAGGTGTGACCATGAAACACACCATCAAGACCCGCAACGGGAAAGTAATGATCGACACGTACACCACGCTCGGGGAGGTGTTGATTTCCGTGAGTGACTGGACGGGCAAGATGGCTTGCGTCACTCTCACAAAGGACGAACTAGGGGCGGTCCTTTTCGGCCTGGAGCAATCAGGCGAGGCGCTGGAGGTTGACGCCGTGCGCGTGGCCTGCAAGGGGAATGCTCTCTGTAGCGTGCCCAGCGCGTGCCCTACGCCTATCGCGTGCGGGGTGGACTCATGAGCCTATTCCGTCGCGCTGTCGCGGCCCTGGTCGGCTTTGCTGGCGCCGCAGTGAACTACTTCCGCGCCCCCCGTGCGCAGCAGCAGCGGCCCACCGTGGCCTATGAGTCCCCAGCCCGGCGCGTGCGCGAGAAAGGGCGCCCCGGCCGCGCTGGCGACAAGCTGGCACGCATGGCCGCAGAGGGCCGGCTTACGATCAGAAAGGGATGGTGAGCGATGCTGTTTCGCTGCCCTGACTGCCGGACCCGCCGCGTGAGCTACGCACTGTTCACGCGCCACCTTCAAACCTCGGGGCATCGCCTCTGCAACTGCAGCGGCTACCACTACGCCCACCGGCCCCGCTCTCCCTTTTGCCACCTGAACCCCATGAGCGCCGTCAACCTGGCGTCACGCTCGGGAACCCCCGATCATGAACTGGCCGACATTGCTGCCGCTGTCGCCTTCCATGAGCCGGGGCGGGTGTCTCGCCACTGCCCGTTCTGATCATGAGCGGCTGGCTTTTCCCAATGGGGCGGGGATTCTTCACGCAAACCCGCTGGTACTGGACGCATTGCTGTGAATGGCGCTCTGCCAATCGGGTCAACACTCCGACAAGGCAATATCAGGGCAGGACCGGCGCCCTCATGAACGCGGAGCGCCGGGCCTGATGGGCGCATTCAACAGACCCGCCGCAGGCGCCAAGGGAGGCCCCGCGCCGCTGCCTGCAGGCTTGCAGGTTCCGGCTTTCCTGCGCCTGGAGGGGGACGAACTGCACGCGGTTTTAGGCGTGCTGCGTGACCCGCTGGCGGGCTATGTGTATCTGCTGCTGCTGGTGCAGATGCGCTACACAGACGGCGAGTTTCTGGCCAGTTACGCGCGCCTCATGGAGCTATGCACGCCGCCCCAGCCCGAGCGCGGCCGGCGCCGCTCTGGCCCTACGTACAAGCAGCTACGCCGCGCCCTGGACGATCTGGAGGCCGTGGGCCTGGTACGCCGGGCCGAGGGCAACGAGGCGCAGGGCCAGCTAAGGCTTTACCTGACCCCCCGAAAAAACGCACAGAAACCGGCCCTGGCTTTTTCGCGCCCATCGAAATAGCGGGCAGGGTTTAGGGCAGGGTGGCGAAGGCCGCAAACCTAGCATCCGTGCGGGTTTGCGGCCTTTGTCTATGTGAATTAGGGCAGGGTTTAGGGCAGGGGTATCACCGAGGGAATACCTTTCTAACTACGCGCGCGTAGAGGCCGGTTAAACACACTTCTCTCCACCGAGTTATCAACAGCCCCCCGCAGGCGGGGGGACAACCGGACCCCCGAAGGGGCTTCGCCCCGCCTGGCTGCGCTCAGGCTCCCCAATACCGGCTTTCTCAGGGCGCGAAGGGACTTTTGTAGATCGCCTGCACCCGAGCCGCGTCCAAGGGCCTGCCAGATCGACGCAGGGGACGAAAAAACGACATAGCCAAGGGGTAGGGCAGGGCAGGGGGTAAAAAATCGCCCAAAAGGGCCATAATCCGGTCGTCTTGCAACACAGCCGGGGCTTGGAGTCACCATGCACCCGGTCAACGCCCCGGCCTCTGAGGCCATCCCCCCGATTTCCGAGCGTGCGCGCGCCGTCCTGGCAGATCCGCGCGCGAAGCTGCTGCCGGCGCCTGCCCGTGACCTCGTGCAGGCCATGGCCGACGAAATCACCCAGCTGCAGGCCCAGCTTGCGGCCCTGTCCCAATCCTCGCCCCGGTAACACCGGCCGCGCGTATCCGCGCCGGCCGGTCGCCGGCATTCACTGAGGAGTTTTCACCATGAACCCATCCGAAACCATCGCCCAAAAGCTGGCCGACCTTCACGTCCTGGTCACTTCCATGCTGCCCCAGCTGGTCGAGCGTCT